>NZ_JBFTND010000039.1:0-38510 GCF_056397305.1 Cupriavidus sp. 05N40 | reverse complement strand
TTCGTGGTGGGCGCGGTGGACCGGTACGCAAATGTGCCGGCTCACTTCTGAAGCTGGCGCTATTAGGCACCGAGGGTGCCATATCGTGGCCGCCCAACACCGAAACCCAATGCACCGGCGCCGGATCCACCACGCCCACTACGAAACCAGTGCCGGTGCCATGCCGTGGCCGCCCGAGCCGGTAACGGCAGATGCCCGAACTGGCAGAGCGCCAGCGATCAGGGGCATCACCACGAATCCAGCACCTTTCGCGGTGTAGTGGCCGTCAGCGCCGGTACCGGCAGATCCCAGCAGAACCGACACGCCCACCACGAATCCGCAAATCCCGTCACCCCTGGATTCTTCTGCCCCTCCGGCCAGGAGTCCGCTTTCTTGGCCTACTTTCTTTTCGGACAAAAGAAAGTAGGTCGCGCCGGGGGCGCGAAAGCCTTTGACTTTGATGTTGACTCTGTCTTTGACTTTGACTTTGACTTTGTCGTCGAAGCCGACTTTGACGTTAAATTCAAGCTTTTGAAGTTGATTCACACTCAAACATAACCCATCCCCCTCATGCCGCCCGCGTCATCCCTTCAACAGCCTCAGCCGGCAATCCTTCGGTCCGCCGCGCTCCCAGCGCTTCCCCGATCATCAACAGACTAGGCTGTGCCGGGTCGATCCAGGCCGCCGCTTCGCCCGCCGCCATCTGGCGCAGGGTGAATTCACGGCTACGCTGGCGTGCGGACGTTGCGGCCTCGACCACCCAGGCAGGCGTCGAAGCCGGCTTGCCGTGGGCGATCAATTGGGCGGCAATCGATGCCGCCTGGTCGCGCCCCATGTAATACACGAGCGTATCGGCCTTCACATCGGCTTCCACGTCGATCGTATCGGCGGCCTTGCTCTGGGTGGCGAAGGCGACGCTGCGCGCCACGCCACGCTTGGTCAGCGGCTTGCGGATGGCGGAGGCCGCCGCCAGCGCGGCGGTGATGCCGGGCACGATCTCGTACTCGATGCCGGCGGCTTCGAGCGCCTGCAGTTCCTCGTCGGCACGGCCGAACAGCATGGGGTCGCCGCCCTTGAGGCGCACCACGCGCTCATGCTTGCCGGCCATGTCGACGATCTGGCGGTTGATGAACAACTGCGCGGTGGAACGCTGGCCGCAGCGCTTGCCCACTTCGACAAGCTGGGCCTGCGGGCACCACGCCAGCATCTCGGGCGACACCAGCGCATCGTGCAGCACCACCTGGGCTTCGCCCAAAAGTCGTGCACCGCGCACCGTTATGAGGTCCGCAGCGCCGGGACCCGCGCCGATCAGGTAGACCTTGCCCATGCCTTGCTCCTTAGCCTTCGCTCGCTTGTTGCATACGCCTCAGGCGAATGCACGGATCATGCCAGCGGCGACGGTGTGGTTGGTCGCCTCGTCGATCAGCACGAAGGCGCCGGTGGCTGGGTTGTCGCCGTAGACATCGCAGACGATGGGCTTCTGCAGCGAGAGCTGCACGGAGCCGATATCGTTGAGGCGAATGTCGTGGCGGCCGGTCTCGTGCGACAGCGTGTGCACGTCCAGCACGCGGTCCACCGACGACACGCGCGCGAACACGCTGGCCGTGGTGTGCTTGAGCACGTACTTGCGCGCCGGATTGAGCGATTCGTCGTCGAACCAGCACAGGTCGGCGGTCAGCTTCTTGGCCGATACGCTGTCCGCGGTGGCGGCGACGAACATATCACCGCGTGATACATCCACGTCTTCGGTCAGGCGCACCGTGACGGTCTCGCCCACACTGGCCGATTCGGCCACGCCATTGGGCGTCAGCACCTCGGCCACCACCGCTTCGCGGTTGACCGGCAGCACACGCAGCTTCTGGCCCACGCGCACGGTGCCGGCCTCGACACGGCCCGCGTAGCCGCGGAAATCGTCGGCCTGGGCGCCATCCTGGCGGATCACCAGTTGCACCGGGAAACGCAGCGCGGCGTCGCCTTCGGGCGCGGGTTCTTCCACCGGCAGCGCTTCGAGCAGCGGCAGCAGCGGCTCGCCCGCGTACCACGGCATGGCCTGGCTGGCGTGCACGATATTGTCGCCGCGCAGGGCCGACACCGGCACGTAGCGCACGTCCTTCAGGCCCAGYTGGCCAGCCAGCTCGGTGTAGGCGTTGCGGATCTCGTCGAAACGCTGCTCGCTGAACTCGACCAGGTCCATCTTGTTGATGGCCACGATCACGTGCTGGATCTCCAGCAGCTTGAGGATGGCCGAATGGCGCTTGGTCTGGGCCAGCAGCTCGGCGCGGCCGTCGTTCACGGTCACGCGGGTGGCGTCGACCAGCACGATGGCGGCATGCGCGGTGGACGCGCCGGTCACCATGTTGCGGGTGTACTGCTCGTGCCCCGGCGTATCCGCGATGATGAACTTGCGGCGCGCGGTGGAGAAGTAGCGGTACGCCACGTCGATGGTGATGCCCTGCTCACGCTCGGCCTCGAGGCCGTCGGTCAGCAGCGAGAAATCGATCTGCTCGCCAGCGGTGCGCTTGTTCTTGGCGCGGGTCAGCGCGGTCAGCTGGTCCGACAATACCGCCTTGCTGTCGTACAGCAGGCGGCCGATCAGCGTGCTCTTGCCATCGTCGACCGAACCGGCGGTGATGAAGCGCAGCAGGCCTTGGTGTGATGCTTGGGTGCTCATAATCAGATCCTTTGTTCCCCCGGGGCGCTCGCTCCGGCGCAGATGCGGGAGGCAGCGCTTGGCGCGCGGGGGCGACGTGTACATCGGTACACGAGCACCCGCGCTACGACGCGATGTGCCCGCATAGGCGTCCGGTGTCAGAAGTAGCCTTCCTTCTTGCGGCGCTCCATCGAGGCTTCGCTCGTCTGGTCGTCCATGCGGGTGGCGCCGCGCTCGGTGATCTCGGTCACCGCCGTCTCGGCAATGATCTCGATCGGCGAGGCCGCCACGCTGGCCACCGGGCAGGTGCAGCTGATGTCGCCGACGGTGCGGAAGCGCACGGAGAGCACTTCGCTCACGTCGCCAGCCTGCTTCGGGGTGATCGGCGTGACCGGCACCAGCAGGCCGTTCTTGCGCACCACTTCGCGCTCGTGCGCGTAGTAGATCGGCGGCAGCGCCAGCTCTTCGCGGGCGATGTACTGCCACACGTCCAGCTCGGTCCAGTTGGAGATGGGGAACACGCGCATCTGTTCGCCGGCCGCCATGCGGGCGTTGTACAGGCTCCACAGTTCGGGGCGCTGGGCCTTCGGGTCCCACTGGCCGAACTCGTCGCGGAACGAGAAGATGCGTTCCTTGGCGCGCGCCTTCTCTTCGTCGCGGCGGGCGCCGCCCATCAGCGCGTCATACTTGTGCGCCTCGATGGTTTCCAGCAGCGTCACGGCCTGGGCCGCGTTGCGCGAGTCGGTTTCCTTGCGCAGGCGCACCGTGCCGCGCTTGATGGAGTCTTCCACATGGCCCACCACCAGGCGCGCGCCGAGCTCGGCCACGCGCTGGTCGCGGAAGCTGATGACTTCCGGGTAGTTGTGGCCGGTGTCGATATGCACCAGCGGGAACGGCAGCTCGGTCTTGCGGTCGCCCAGGCGGAAGGCCTTGAGCGCCAGGTGCAGCATGACGATGGAGTCCTTGCCGCCCGAGAACAGCAGGGCCGGGTTGCGGCACTCGGCCACCACCTCGCGGATGATGTAGATGGATTCCGCCTCGAGCTTGTCGAGGTGGTCGTTCTGCACTTGCAGCAGGTGGGCCACGTCCGGCGCGCCCTTCAGTTCGTTCATGATGCCCATGTCGTTCTTGGCCTCAATGCTTGATGTTCTGTTCGTGAAGCCCGCACTCTTTCGAGTCCTTGCTCTCCCACCACCACCGTCCCGCACGCACGTCCTCGCCAGCGCGCACCGCACGCGTACAAGGCTCGCAGCCGATGCTGGGGTAGCCCTTGGCATGCAGCGCGTTGACCGGCACGTCGTGGCGCTTCAGGTAAGCCCACACCTCGGCTTCGGACCAGTCGGCCAGCGGGTTGAACTTGGGGATGCCGCGTGCTTCGTCGGTTTCCTCGAAGGGCAGCTCCGAGCGCGTCGCCGCCTGTTCGCGGCGCTGGCCCGTGAGCCAGGCATCGGCATGGGACAGCGCTCGGTTCAGCGGCTCCACCTTGCGGATGCCGCAGCAGCTCTTGCGCAGGTCCACGCTGTCGTAGAAAGCGTTCAGCCCGTGGTTCTTCAGGTAGTTCGCAATGGCCTCGGGGTCCGGCGTGAACTGTTCGATGTCGTAGCCATAGTGCGCCTTGACCGCATCCAGCACCGCCAGCGTCTCGGCGTGCAGGCGGCCGGTCTGCAGCGTGAACACGCGGATGCCGGCGCGCACGGCTTCGGAGCCGCGCAGGATCGCGTCGGTCACCACCATGTCCTCGGCAGCCAGGCTGGAGGCAAAGCGCGCGCGGAAGAAACGCCCGGCAATGCCGGCCAGGCGCAGGCCCAGCTCGCGTTCCTTGGCCTCGAGATCGGCCACGCTGCCGGTGTATTCCGGCGCCGTCCACAGCGCCGGCGGGCGCAGTCCGGAGACCGGCGCGTCGGGCGCGGCGGCGAGCGGCGACAGCACGGTCACCGGCACGCTGGCAATGGAGATCTCGCTCATGCCGTTTCCCTGCCCAGCGCTTCGGCACGGTTGCGACGGAACAGCGGCAGCGGCTCGTCCACCGATGCCTGGTACGCCACGGTGAATTCCGTGAAGCCCTTGATGGCGTCCTCGATGTTCTTGTCGGCGCGCACGGCGAAGGTATCGAAGCCGCAGCGCTTCATGAAGTTGAGCTGGTCGCGCAGCACGTCGCCGATGGCGCGCAGCTGGCCGGCCCAGTGGTAGCGCGTGCGCAGCAGGTAGGCGGTGGAGAAGCCACGGCCATCGCGGAACACGGGGAAGTCCACCGCCACCACGGACACGTTGTCGAAGGCTGCCTGCGCATCGGCCGGCTCGTCTTCGGGCGCCAGCCAGACGCCGGTGATGCCGGCCGCGCGGCCGGCCAGCACGCCGTCCTTGTGCGCCAGCCAGGCGGTCAGCGGGAACAGCACCGCGTCCTTGCCCTGGGCGGCGGCAGCGACCTGCTCGTCGGTCACGGGCTGGCCCTCGGCGCCGCGCAGCACGGTCCAGGCATCGTCGATGATGACCGGCGTGGGGTTGGCGCCTTGCTCGCCGCGTTGCAGTTGAATGATCTTTGCCATGTCTTGTTTCTCCGGTGCTCAGGCTTCGGCGCGTTCGCGCTGCTTGTCGGCGTACACCCGTTCCTTGAACGGTGCGATGCCGATGCGGCCCAGCACGTCGATAAAGCGTTCGTCCTCATGGCGGTTGGCCACGAAGGTGTCGATGATGCGCGACACCACGTCGGGCATTTCCTCGGCCTTGAACGACGGGCCGATCACCTTGCCGATGGCGCTCTTGTTGCCTTGCGCGCCGCCGAGGGTCACCTGGTACCACTCCTCGCCGTCCTTATCCACGCCGAGCACGCCGATATTGCCAACGTGGTGGTGGCCGCAGGCGTTGATGCAGCCCGAGATGTTCAGCGTGACTTCGCCCAGRTCGTGCACGTAGTCCAGGTCGTCGAAGCGCTCCTGGATGGCCAGCGCGATGGGGATCGACTTGGCGTTGGCCAGCGAGCAGAAATCCCCGCCCGGGCAGGCGATGATGTCGGTCAGCAGGCCGATGTTGGCGGTGGCCAGGCCAGCCTTCCTGGCTTCCTGCCAGAGCGCGAACAGGTCGCGCTTGCGCACGTCCGGCAGCACCAGGTTCTGCTCGTGCGCCACGCGCAGTTCGCCGTAGCCGTAACGGTCGGCCAGATCGGCCACCAGGTCGATCTGCGCATCGGTGGCGTCTCCCGGGGGGGACACCGGGCCCGGCTTGGTCGACAGGGTCACCGCGGCGTAGCCCGGCACCTTGTGCGCATGCACGCTGCGGCTCACCCAGCGGGCGAAGGCCTTGTCTTCCAGCAGGTGCTTCTCGTACGAAGCATCGGTGTCGGCCAGCTTGTCATAGGCGGGCGGCGCGAAGTACTGCGCCACGCGGTCGAACTCGGCCTGCGTGATGGTGGCGGGACCATCCTTGCTGTGCTGCCATTCTTCCTCGACTTCCTGCGCGAACTTCTCCGCGCCGATGGCCTTCACCAGGATCTTGATGCGCGCCTTGTACTTGTTGTCGCGGCGGCCATAGCGGTTGTACACGCGAATGGCCGATTCCACGTACGACAGCAGGTGCTGCCAGGGCAGGTCTTCCTTGATCACCGAACCCAGGATCGGGGTGCGGCCCAGGCCGCCGCCGGCCAGGATGCGCAGGCGCGTCTGTCCTTCGGCATTGCGGTAGGCGTAGATGCCGATATCGTGCATCTGCACCACGGCGCGGTCGTCGGCCGAAGCCGAGATGGCGATCTTGAACTTGCGCGGCAGGAAGGCGAATTCCGGCTGGAACGTGCTCCACTGGCGCAGCAGCTCGGCCAGCACGCGCGGGTCCACCGATTCGTCCGGCGCCACGCCGGCGAAGTGGTCGGTGGTGATATTGCGCACGCAGTTGCCGGAAGTCTGGATGCCGTGCATTTCCACGCTGGCCAGGTCGGCCAGCACGTCGGGCACGCGCTCGAGCTCCATCCAGTTGTACTGGATGTTCTGGCGGGTGGAGAAGTGGCCGTAGCCGCGGTCATAGGTCCGCGCGATATGGCCCAGCATGCGCATCTGCTTGCTCGACAGCAGGCCGTACGGAATCGCCACGCGCAGCATGTAGGCATGGCGCTGCATGTACAGGCCGTTCTGCAGGCGCAGCGGCAGGAATTCTTCCTCGGTCAGTTCGTCGGACAGGCGGCGGCGCACCTGGTCACGGAACTGGGCGACGCGTTCGTTGACGATGCGCTGGTCGTATTGGTCGTACTGATACATGGTGTGGGTCCGTTCAGTATTCGGTATGCGTTGAATTCAGGAGACGAGCTTGATGGCGACCAGCGTCAGCGTGGTTGCCAGCGCGGCGCGCACCAGCCGTTCGGGCAGCGCCCGCGACAATTGCGCGCCCAGCCAGATGCCGGGGATCGAGCCCACCAGCAGCGACAGCAAGAGGGTCCAGTTCACGGTGCCGAGCCACACATGGCCCAGCCCGGCCAGCGCCGTCAGCGGCACGGCGTAGGCGATATCGGTGCCCGCCACTTCGGCCGGCTTCATCTTGGGGTAGAGCAGCAGGATCAGCGTGGCGCCCACGGCGCCGGCGCCGATCGAGGACACCGTCACCAGCACGCCGATCACGGCGCCCACCAGCACGGTGGCGATGGCCTGGGCGCGGCCTTCGAGCTGGAAGCGCGGGTTGCGGGCCAGCCAGCCCAGCATCTGCTTGCGGAACAGCAGCGACAGCACCGTCAGGATCACCGACACGCCGATCGTCAGGCGGATCGCGTGCAGCCACTGCGCGTCGAGTTCGCCGGCGCTCTTGAGCACCAGGATGGCCGCCACCGCGGCCGGCAGGCTGCCGATGCACAGGCGGCGCACCACCTGCCACTGCACGTGGCCGTGGGCGCGATGCGCCAGCGTGCCGAACCCCTTGGTGATGGCGGCGAAGGCCAGGTCGGTACCGACCGCCGTGGCCGGCGAGAAGCCGAACAGCAGCGTCAGCAGCGGCGTCATGAGCGAGCCCCCGCCCACGCCCGTCAGACCGACGAGGACGCCTACTAGCAGACCGGAAACGGTATAGGCAAGGGACATGGAGGACTCACGTGCCGGCCGGTATTCCGGGGGGAGCCAGGAAGCAGGCCCACGCGCGGAGAATCCGACCGTTCATTAACAAAGTTCGAGAATCGTAATAAACTGGCCTCATATCTCAAACTAATAAGAAGTTGTTTGTTTATACGAACCCAGTTATATGAATCTGCACCAGTTCCGCTTTGTGCGTGAGGCAGTACGTCAGAACTACAACCTGACCGAAGCCGCAAAAGCGCTCTACACATCACAACCAGGTGTTTCCAAGGCCATCATCGAGCTCGAGGAAGAACTCGGGGTGGATATCTTTACCCGCCACGGCAAGCGCATCCGCAGCCTGACGGAGCCCGGCCGCCGCATCCTGGAGTCAGTGGAGAAGATCCTGCAGGAGGTGGAGAGCCTCAAGCGGGTGGGCAAGGACTACGCCGCGCAGGACCAGGGCAACTTCACCATCGCCACCACCCATACCCAGGCGCGCTACGCCCTGCCGCGGGTGATCGCCGAGTTTACCAAGCGCTACCCGAAAGTGCGCCTTTCCATACAACAGGGCAATCCCAGCCAGATTGCCGACATGGTGCTGCACGACCAGGCCGACATCGGCATCGCCACCGAGGGGATCTCCGAGGACAAGAACCTGGTCTCGCTGCCCGGTCACCAATGGCAACATGTGGTGGTGACGCCACCTGACCATCCGTTGCTGGAAAAGAAGCACCTGGCGCTGGAAGACCTGATGGCCTACCCCATCATCACCTACGACCTCAACTTCGCCGGCCGCCCCAAGATCAACAAGGCCTTCGAGCTGCGCCACCTGCAGCCGGACATCGTGCTCGAAGCCATCGACGCCGACGTCATCAAGACCTATGTCGAGATCGGCCTGGGCGTGGGCATCGTGGCCGGGCTGGCCTACGATGCCGAGCGCGACCGCAACCTGCGCGGCATCCCCGCCGGCCATCTGTTCGGCACCAATGTGACGCATCTGGCAGTCAAGCAGGGTGCCTACCTGCGCAGCTTTGTGTATACCTTTATTGAACTGTTCTCCCCCACGCTGAACCGCAAGCTGGTGGAACAGGCCATGTCCGGCGACCACGAAGCCTACGAACTCTGATTTTTTACAAGGCATCGGCCTGTCCGATGCCGACGGCGCGCCCCGGCCTGGCGCGCCCTGCCCGCCCGCCATGCGGAGCCGGCCCACTGAACTGGCCTGAAACCAATATGACGAACCAAGAACAAAGCAAGATCCACTGGACCGAAGACGGCGAAGAACGCAGTGCCAACTGGCGCTCCGAATCCAATATGCCCCCGCCCAAGCGCGTGGTCATCGCCGACGACACCACCTCCGCCGACACCGCCTACCGCCTGGCCTGCGAGGGCACCGGCCTGCTCTGGCGCGGCGACTTCCAGAACGCGCGCCAGTTGCTGCAAGCCCTGGCCCGCCGCGCCGACAAGCCCAAGAAGGCGCACCGGAACGCCAAAGCCCAGGCCAAGCCCACCCCCACCGAGGCCTTCCACCTGCACCGCCAGGCCCAGTCGCAGCGCGCCCGCACGCTCGGCATGCTGCTGCTGCCCTTCGAGGCCGACCACAGCGTGCCCCTGYGCCGCGCACCCGACGTGACCGAGGCCTGCCGCGAAGCCCACGGCGAGGTCGATGCCCCCTACGTGGCCACCATGCGCGAACTGCTCGGCCTGATCGGCGCGCACGAATGGCGCAAGAAGGGCGTAGAGATCCCCGCCCTGGGCGAGCGCATCTACCCCTACTACGGCGTGTTCTCCCCGGTGCGCGGCGAGTACATCGACCTGGTCGCCAAGGCCCAGCTCCCGGCCAAGGCCACCGAACTCGCCTTCGACATCGGCACCGGCACCGGCGTGCTGGCCGCCCTGCTGGCCCAGCGCGGCGTCAAGCGCGTGATTGCCACCGACCAGGACCCGCGCGCCCTGGCCTGCGCCAGCGAGAACATCCAGCGCCTGCGCCTGGACCGCCAGGTGGAGATCGTCAAGGCCGACCTCTTCCCCGAAGGGCGCGCCCCGCTGGTGGTCTGCAACCCGCCCTGGGTCCCGGCGCGCGCCAACTCGCCGATCGAACATGCCGTGTACGACCCGGACAGCCAGATGCTCAAGGGCTTCCTGGCCGGCCTGGCCGACCACCTCGAACCCGGCGGCGAAGGCTGGCTGCTGCTTTCCGACCTGGCCGAGCACCTGGGCCTGCGCACGCGCGAAACGCTGCTGGGCTGGATCGATGAGGCCGGGCTGAAGATGCTGGGCCGCCTGGAAGTCAAGCCGCGCCACCCGAAGACCACCGACCAGGCAGATGCGCTGCATACGGCACGCGCGGCCGAGGTGACCTCCTTGTGGCGCCTGGGCACGCGCTGAGCGCCGGCTGACCTGCCACGCCCCCGGAAGTCACGCTCCCTCGTGCGGCCGGCCGGCGGCGAGGCACGCGGCGCATGCCGCCGTGCTGTCATGCTGCTGTAACCTGGCCGCACTAGGCTCGGCCCGACCCCGGGGAGGACGAGCCATGCAAGGTCTGGTTGGGCTGCTGGAAAAAACGCAGGCAGGTCGCGAAGCGATCGGACAACGAAGCGGGCCGCTCGACCGGCGCAGCCGCGCGCTGCTGATCATGGTCGATGGCCGCACCAGCATGGCCGACATGGTCAGCCGGGCCGCGCAGCTCGGGCTCGAAGCCAGCGCCGTCACGCAACTGCTCGAAGGCGGCCTGATCCAGGTCGCGGCCGCGGTCGCCGGCGCGGCACGAGGGGCGCCGGCGCCAGAGCAAGCGCCAGAGCAAGCGCCGGTACAAGCGCCAATGCAAGAGCCCGCGCCATCGCCCGCCGCGCCTCCCGCCGAAGCCGGCGCAAAGCGCTCGCTTGCGGCGGCGCGGATGTACCTGATGGACGTCATGGCGCGCAGCTTCGGCACCATGGACCATCCCATCCGCACCCGGCTTGTCGAAGCCACGGATCGCGCCGCCGTCGAGCAGGCATTCGAAGACTTCCGGCAGGTGCTGGGCGGCATGGCCAGCCCTTCCCTGGTCACGCATATCGAGAATTCGTTCCGCGACCTGCTGCCGCTTGGCTAAGCGGCTCGCGCAGTGGCGTGCCTGTCACGGCCCATGAGCGCAAGCCTGGAAAACGCAACATGCCGTTCGCGCCACCCGAGGCCGCGCGCCCAAAAAAAATCCCGCGACCGCCGTCGATCCCGGCCAGACTGAATCGTCGTCCTGGTAGCGGCGCGCAACGCGCCCGCCCCCCTTTTCGACGACCAAAGGAGATCAGACATGGCATACATCGATGGATTTGTCGTTCCCGTCCCCATCGCCAACCGCGAGACCTACAAGAAGATGGCCCAGGCGGCCGGCGTGGTCTTCAAGGAAAACGGCGCGCTGTCCCTGGTCGAATGCTGGGGCGACGACGTGCCCGAAGGGAAGGTCACTTCGTTCAGCATGGCCGTCCAGCGCAAGGACGACGAAGCCGTCGTCTTCTCCTGGATCACGTGGCCCGACCGCAAGACCCGCGACGCCGGCATGAAAGCCGCCATGGAAGACCCGCGCCTGAAGATGCAGGGCGAGATGCCGTTCGATGGCAAGCGGATGATCTTTGGCGGCTTCGAGGTGCTGGTGGACGCCTGAGGCAGGGAAGCCGATGCCGCCGGCAGGCGGCCTCGCCTGCGACCGGCGCCGCAGGCGCGACGCGCTCGCCACGCGCCCGACAGGAAAGCCGGCGCCACCGCGCCGGCGATTGCAAAGCCCCCATCACATCCGCTCACGCACCGGCCGCGACCCATGCCAGCCCGCAGGCCCTCCCCCCTTGCTGTTCCAATCTTGAAACAACGGCATGCGGCAAGGCCGCGCGCCCCCGCCCCGCGCGCCCCCAGCCAGACCGGCCAATATCGCATGGGCCACAGCGAACCCTTTGTGGATCGCTCCGGAACGCATATATTTCCCGTGCAGGTTCCGCCATGAATTTCATCTGCACTGCGCTCACCTGGCCATGACGGCCTGGCGGATTCCCCAAACCCAAAGATACGGAGGCTCAGCATGTCGATTCGCATTGGTGACGTGGCGCCCGATTTCACCGCGGACACCACCGAAGGGAAACTCACTTTTCACGAGTGGATTGGTGACGGTTGGGCCATCCTCTTCTCCCACCCGAAGGACTTCACCCCTGTCTGCACCACCGAACTGGGCTACCTCGCAAAGCTGAAACCCGAGTTCGACAAGCGCAACACCAAGGTCGTCGGCCTGAGCGTGGATCCTGTCAGCGATCACCACGCCTGGGCCAAGGACATCGAAGAAACCCAGGGGCACGCGCTCAACTATCCCGTCATCGGCGACGCCGACCTCAACGTGGCCAAGCTGTACGACATGATCCACCCGAATGCCAGCGGCGCCGCGCCGCGCACCGCGGTGGACAATGCCACCGTGCGCTCGGTCTTCATCATCGGCCCGGACAAGAAGGTCAAGGCGATGCTGATCTACCCGATGAGCTCCGGGCGCAACTTCGACGAGGTCATGCGGCTGCTGGATTCGGTCCAGCTCAACGCCAAGCACACGGTGGCCACGCCGGTGAACTGGAAGCCGGGCGAGGACGTCATCATCCCCACCTCGGTGTCGGACGAAGACGCCAAGAAGAAGTACCCGCAAGGGTTCAAGACGCTCAAGCCCTATCTGAGGGTGGTCGAGCAGCCCAGGTAAGCCATACCCCCTGGCCGGCCATGGCGCGTGGGATGGGACATCCCGCGCGCCATGGCGCCGGTTTCCGTACGCCCCCGCGCTACTCTCCGCCCTACCTTCCGCACCACCTTCCGCACCACCTTCCGCACCATCCCGCGCACTCGCCACGCGCACTCCCCCCGCACAACCCCACGCCAGCCCGCATCAGGCCGCACTAGCCCGGATATCTCCTGACGTCTCCCGGGCCCCCGCCGCCGTGCGGACGGGCACGCGCCACGCCCGCGCCGCAAGAAAACAGATCACGCCCCCTCCTGTCCGCCTGCCCGCCACCGGATCGGCGGACATTGCCCATAAAAGCGGCATTATCATCACTCTTAACTCAATTTGAACTGCATAGCGAAACGCTTTTAAACTTTGTTCCGCAAACACAGTCTTTTTCTTGATATGAAAACTGCTGTGCAGTACATTGTTCCGCAGTTGCTCTGGATTTGGCACGCAGGCCAGGTTCCGGCGAAGCGCTCGCTGCCGTGCCTGTTCCGGCGGGGCGACAGGAGACACGGCGCCACCGTTGGTGCCGGACTATTCGAATCGAGGTGTGGAAATGAACAACGTACCAGTCATGTTCGATCTGAGCGGGAAGGCAGCATTTGTCGCCGGGGCTTCGAGCGGCATCGGGCTGCATGTCGCCCAGGTGCTCGCCGCGGCGGGCGCCGCCGTCGCCTTGGGGGCACGGCGTRCCGACCGGCTGCAGGACGCCGTGAAGGCGCTCGCCGGGCAGGGCCATCGAAGCTGCGCGGTGAACCTGGATGTCACCGTGCCCGAGACCATCGCGCCGGCATGGGCCGAAGCGCAGGCGGCGCTCGGACAGYCCATCGACATCCTCTTCAACAACGCCGGGATCATCTACATCGAGCGCTTTGTCGACCAGGACCCCGCCGAGGTGGCGCGCATCTTCGATACGAACCTGAAGGGCGCCTTCCTCGTGGCGCAGGAAGCTGCCCGCTCGATGGCCGCCCGCAAGACCGGCTCCATCATCAACGTGACCTCCTCGGCCGGGCTGCGCGCCAGCGGCCAGCTCGCCAGCTATGGTGCCTCCAAGGCCGGGCTGGTCCACCTCACGCACATCATGGCGCTCGAACTCGGTAGCCGCGGGGTCCGGGTCAATGCGCTCGCGCCCGGCAATTTCCGCACCGACATGCACGGCAAGTTCCAGGAACACGGCTTCGAGGAAGCCATCGGCAAGCGCATTCCCATGCGGCGCTTCGGCGAGATGGACGACCTCGACGGCATCACCTTGCTGCTGGCGTCGGATGCGAGCCGCTACATCACCGGTGCCGTCATCCCGGTCGACGGCGGCCAGACGCTCAGCTGGATGTGACCCCATAAAAAAACAAAGGAGACAAGCCATGCACCGTACGCAATTCCTCAGGGGCGCCGCCGGCGCGGCGGCACTCGCGCTCGCCGGCGCGCTGTGCCCCGCGCAAGCGCAGACCTATCCGCAGAAGCCGATCCGGATCATCGTGCCATTCGCCGCCGGCGGCGCCGCGGACATCGTCGCGCGCACGCTGGCCGAGAAGATGTCGCCGCGCCTTGGCCAGCCGGTCATCGTCGACAACCGCTCGGGCGGCTCGGGAACGATCGGCGTGGATGCGGTCGCCAAGTCGCCCGGCGATGGCTACACGCTCTCGCTCGCGCTGAGCTCGCAGCTGATGATCAACCAGTACCTGTTCAAGAAGCTGCCCTACGACTCGCAGAAGGACCTGGTCCTGGTCGCCAAGGTCGCGGACTCGCCCCTCGTGCTGCTGGTGAATGCCAACGTGCCGGCCAGCAATGGCGCGGAGCTGCGCAAATACCTGACGGCGAACAAGGGCAAGCTGTCGTACGGCTCATGGGGCATCGGCACAGTGGCGCACCTGACGGCCAGCCATCTGAGCGAGATCGTCGGCGCCGACATGACGCACGTGGCGTATCGCGGCGAAGTGCCGATGCTGCAGGACCTGGTCGGCGGCAACTTGCCGATGTCCTTCGCGACCACCGTGCAGGCGGGGCAATTCATCTCGGCCGGCCGCGTGAAGGCGATCGGCGTCACGGGCACCACGCGCATCGGTTCGCTGCCGAAGATCCCGACCCTGGTCGAGGCCGGCTTCGACGACCAGATCTTCCGCGCGGTGGGGTGGATCGGGCTGTCCGCGCCAGCGGCCACGCCGAAGGCGGTCGTCCAGCGTATCTCCGACGAAGTCCGGGCCGCGCTCAGCCTGCCCGATGTGCAGCAGCGCATCAAGGATCTTGGATGGGCGCCCAGCTACCTCGGTCCCGCGGATTTCGCCGCCACGTACCAGCGCGAGCTTCCGCTGTGGAAGGGCCTCGTGAAGCAATCCGGCGCAACGCTCGACTGATCCCGCCGCATGACCATGACCAGACACGAGACAGCCATGACGACAGCACAGCGCATCGCGCAGACCGTTCCCGCGCAAACCGCGGCACAGGAAATCAGCGAGTGGTTCTTCGACATCTACCTGCCCGCCTGGATCGGCATGGGTGCGAACCCCTCCGACAGCGTCGACGGCATCCTCGATTACTGGGGATACCCGCTGCATGCGGCCTCCGTCAACATGACCACTTGCCTGATGACCGGCGACGACGTCATCAGGCTGCTGCGGGCCAACCAGGACCCGCTGCAGGCGCAGCACTATACCCACACGACGATCCTCGACCGCAAGGTGGTCGGCTACAACAGCAACGCAGGCTCCATCGACGTGATCTGGTCCCGCCGCCGCGCGGACGAATCGGAGATCGAGCGGCGTGCCGTCCATTTCGAGATCCATCGCACCGCGCAGGGGTGGCGCATCCTCGCGCTCGCCAGCCTGCTGACCGACCGCGACGCGCTGGACGACATCTGGGAAACCGCTTAAGGAACACGACATGACATCGCAACCATCCGACATCGTTCTCTACGAACTGAAGCAGAACGTCGCCATCGTGACGCTCAACCGCGCGCCGCAGAACCGCCTGACGCGGCCCCTGTTCACGCAGCTCGACCAGGCGGTGCGCCGCGGCGTGCGCGAAGGCGCCCGCTGCATCCTGTTCCGGGGCAACGGCGACGACTTCTGCCAGGGCGGCGATTTCCGCGAATGGCCCGACCTGAAGACCCACGCCGAGCGGCGCGAGCGCTTTGGCTTCTCCAACGGCGTGCTGAACATGATCGAGTCGCTCTCGATCCCGACGGTGACGCAGGTGCACGGCCGCGCGTTCGGTGGCGGCTTCGAACTCGCCCTGCATACGGACATCATCATCGCCGCCGAATCCGCGCGCTTCCGCTTCTCCGAAGCCACGCTGGGCGTGGCGCCGCTGGCCGGCGGCGTGCAGCGCATCGCCGAGCGCGCCGGCCGCGCGGTGGCCAGCCGGCTGGTGATCCTGTCCGAGGAAATCGGCGCGGGCGAGGCCAAGGCCATGAACATCGTGGCCAGGGTCGTGCCGGACGCGGAACTGAGCGATGCCGCCTTCGACTGCGCGGCGAAGCTGGCCGCCGGCCCCACCCGCGCGCACGCCGTCACCAAGGCGATCCTCGCCGCGTGGTCGGCCGGTGGGGTGCGCGCGGCGGACGAAGCCATGATCGAACACGTCTCGGTGCTGTTGACGACGGACGACGTGCGGCGCGGCGTGGCGTCGGCCACCCAGGCCTTCGAGTCGGGTGCCGCGCGCCCCGCCATCGAATTCAGCGGGCAGTAGAGCGCCCTCCCCAGCCTTCCACAGCCTTCCCTAGGTTTCCCTAGCCTTCCCCCGGTCCAAGCCATGCACACCATGCAACCCGAAGAACACTATGTCCCGGTCGGGGACGACGTCAATCTCCACGCCTGGGTATTCCGCCCCGTCGCGGGCACCGGCCCGTTCCCCGCGATCACGATGGCCCACGGCTTCTCGGGCATCAAGTACCGCGGCCTGCAACAGTACGCCGAGCGCTTCGCCGCGGCGGGATTCATCGTCATCGTGCACGACCACCGCAACTTCGCGCTCAGCGGCGGCGCCGTGCGCGGCGATATCGATCCGTGGCAACAGATCGCGGACTGGCGGCGCGTCGTCTCGTACCTGGAATCCTTGCCTGGCGTCGACACATCGCGGATCGGCGTGTGGGGGACCAGCTACGCGGGCGGCCATGCCATCGTCCTGGGCGCCACCGATTCGCGCATCCGCACGGTCGTGGCACAGGTGCCGCTGATGAGCGGCTACGAACAGAGCCTGCGGCGCGTGTCCGCCGAGATACGGCCGGCGCAGCAGGCGCTGTTCAACGACGACGACCGCGCGCAGCTGCGCGGCGAGCCGCCCATGCGGCAGCGGGTGGTCAGCACCGATATGTCCGTGCGCGCGGCTTATCGCTCGCAGGACATGATCGATTTCCACGATGCATTCCACACGCCCGACGGCGTGGAAGACAGCGAGTACGTCACCATCCGCTCCACCCGCATGGCGCAGATGTACGAGCCCTGGCACTGGATCTCCCGCATCGCGCCCAAGCCGCTGCTGATGGTGGTGGCCGACAACGACGTGATCACGCCGACGGACCTCGCGCTCGCCGGCTACGAACGCGCGCTGGAACCCAAGCGGCTCAAGATGATCAAGGGCGGTCACTTCGACGCCTACCAGGGCGAGTTCGAGCACTCCAGCACCGCCGCGCGCGACTGGTTTGCCGAGCACTTGTCGCAACGATGATGTCCGGAGCGCCCATGGATCCCACTGCAATGACGCATCCGGAGGCGACGCAAGCCGGCGCCGGCAAGGGCCTGCTGGTCTTCGTGCACGGCTACCTCGACGGCCCCGAGACCTGGCAGCCGCTCCTTGCGGCGCTGCACCTGCCAGGATGGCGCCACCTTGTCGTCCGGCTGGCGGCGAGCGGCGACGCCTCGGCAAGCTCGCAGGCCCTGCTGGCAGCCTATGCGGCGCAGGTGGCCGCGGGTGTCGCCGCGTCCGGCCACCACGCCGGGCAACCGGTGGTGGTGATCGGCCACAGCATGGGCGGCCAGGTTGCCGAACTCGCGGCGGCGGGGGTGGCGGGCGGTGTCTCGGGCCTGGTACTCATCACGCCCGCGCCGCTGCGCGGCTACCCGCTTCCCCCGGCGGTGCTGGAGAAATTCCAGTCCCGCGCCGGCCTGACCGACCTGGCGCAGATCAGGGACGGCAAGCGCGCGTTGACGATCAATCCCGACGACGCCGCGCTGGATGTGCTCGCCGCCACCACCGCCAGGACCAGCCGCGCGTTCGCGCTGGAACAGCTGCGCGCCTGGAGCGGCGGGCATCCGGCCGGTGCCGATGCGTCGGCTGTCGGCTCCCCTGTCCTGACCATCACGACCGATGACAAGTTCTTCACCGCCGCCTTGCTGGAAGACGGGGCGAAGCGCTTCGCCAGCGCCACGATCGACCATGTGGCCGACGCCGGACACTGGCCCCAGGTAGAGCAGCCGGCACGGCTGGCCCGCTTCATCGAGCGCTTTATCGAACGCATCATCGAACGCCGCATTGCGCGCATCGGCCCGCAGTGACCACCGGGCAGCCTTGCACGCAAGTGCAGGCTCCCGGAGACCAACGACAAAAGCATGACGAGGAGACCAACGATGCCGGCCACGGACCAAGCGGACAATGCAGATACCGCACACGCACCGGACTACCAGTTGCTGATCAGGCAGCTCCTGCTATCGCCGCTCTCGTACGCGCCCGGGCAGGAGATCGTGTACCGGGACGCCGCGCGCTACACCTACCGCACGCTGGGCGAGCGCATCGGCCGCCTTGCCAGTGGCCTGGCTTCGCTGGGCGTCGGCTACGGCGACACAGTGGCCATCCTCGACTGGGACAGCCATCGCTACCTGGAATGCTTCTTTGCCGTGCCCATGATGGGCGCCGTGCTGCAGACGGTGAACGTACGGCTGAGCCCCGAGCACGTGCGCTACACGCTGGCGCACGCCGCGCCGAAGGTGATGCTGGTCCACCATGATTTCCTCGACCTGGTGCTCGGCATGCGCGACCAGCTCCCGTCGGTGGAGCATGTGGTCGTGATCGACGACGGGCATGCCGCTTCGCAGGCGCCTGCCTACGAGGCGCTGCTGGCCGCGTCCGCGCCGGACTTCGCGTTCCGGGATTTCAGCGAGAACACGCGTGCCACCGTCTTCTATACCAGCGGCACCACGGGGCTGCCCAAGGGCGTCTACTACACGCACCGCCAGATCGTGTTGCACACGCTGGCGGTCGTCGCCATGTTTGCCATGCCGGCGCAGCAGGGGCGCTTCCACCGCGGCGACGTCTACATGCCGATCACGCCGATGTTCCACGTGCACGCCTGGGGCATGCCCTACGCCGCCACCATGATGGGCGTGAAGCAGGTCTACCCGGGGCGCTACTCGGCCGACCAGCTATTGCAACTGCAGCAGCGCGAGGGCGTGACCTTCTCGCACTGCGTGCCGACCATCCTTCACATGCTGCTGGCAGAGGCGCAGAAGACGCAATCCGACCTGGCCGGCTGGAAGATCATCGTGGGCGGCGCCGCCTTGTCGAAGAGCCTCGCAGGCGCGGCGCTGGCGCGCGGCATCGACGTCTTCTGCGGCTACGGCATGTCCGAGACCTGCCCGTTCATCACCAGCGCCCAGGTCGACGAAGCCATGCTGGCGGGCGAACCGGCCGAGTGGCTGCCGGCGCGGCTGTCCGCCGGCCGGCCGCTGCCGCTGGTCGATCTCAGGCTTGCCGATCCGCAGATGGCCTTCCAGCCGCACGACGGCGAATCCGCCGGCGAGATCGTCTTGCGCGCACCGTGGCTCACGCCCGGCTACCTGGGCGACGACGACGCATCGCGCAAGCTGTGGACCGGCGGCTACCTGCACACCGGCGACATCGGCACGATCGACGCCGGCGGCTACCTGCGCATCAGCGACCGGCTCAAGGATGTCATCAAGACCGGCGGCGAATGGATCTCCTCCTACGCGGTGGAAGACTGCATCTGCCAGCACCCTTCGGTCAGCGAAGCGGCGGTGATCGGCGTGAGCGACGAGAAATGGGGCGAACGCCCGATGGCGCTGGTCGTGCTCAAGTCCCCCGCGGACGAGAGCGTGAGCGCCGATGCCATTCGCGCGCATCTGCACGCGTATGTGGCCAGCGGCACGATTTCCCGGTACGCGGTGCCGGAGCGATATCTCTTCGTTGCCAGCCTGCCGCGAACCAGCGTGGGGAAGTATGACAAGAAGGCCATGCGCGCCGCCCTGGCATGACGGCATGGCAAGCCCTGGCATCCGGCGCGTGGCGGCATCTATGCTATTTTGTGCGGCTGGACGGTGGTGACCGGCCTGGCGCACCAACCACCGGGCGGCGCGCACGCGCAACACCACGATTTTTCGGCTAGATGGGAACAGGACAAGATGGCAAGGCGCAACGAGACTTCCGCTGAACGAGAGCTTTCCACCGCGGAGGAACGTGAGGACGGCGAGGACGAAGCGTCCCCCGAAGGCGCGCAGGACCGCCACTTCGTGACCGCGCTGGCACGCGGGCTGGAAGTGCTCAGCGCCTTCCGCAGCGGCGACACCTTCCTGGCCAACCACGAGATCGCCGAGCGCTGCGGCCTGCCCAAGTCCACCGTCACGCGGCTGACCTACACGCTGACCAAGCTCGGCTACCTGCATGTGGTGCCGGACAGCGGCAAGTACCGCCTCGGCACCGCCACCGGCGCGCTGGGCAGCGCCATGCTCTCCAACCTGGACGTGCGCCAGGTCGCGCGCCCGTTCATGCAGCGCCTCGCGGTCGACACCGGCGCCGTGGTGGCCATGTCCACCCGCGACCGGCTTTCCATGCTCTACCTGGAATGCTGCCGCAGCACGTCCATCGTCACCCTCAGCCTCGACGTGGGATCGCGCATCGCGCTCGGCACCTCCGCCGCCGGCCGCGTGTACCTCGCCAGCCTGCCCGCCGGCGAGCGCGCCGAAGTCATGGAGCGCATCCGCGCACTGGATGAAGGCGCCTGGCCTGCCGTGGAGCACGGCATCGCCAGCGCGATGGAGGAATTGCGCACCACCGGCTGCGTCACCTCCCTCGGCGAATGGGTCAAGGAAGTCCACGGCATCGCCACCTCCTTCACCCCCGGACGCGGCCTGCCCGCGATGGCGATCAGCGTCGCCGGTCCGGCGCAGACGTTCTCGGCGCAGCGCATGCGCGAACAGGTAAGGCCGCTGCTGATCGAGACGGTTCGCGAAATCGAGCGCACCCTCGGGCAGCAGTTCGGGGCAAGGTAAGCGGCGCGCCGCCGCCGACGCTGACCGGGCGGCCGCGCCGATCAGCCCGGCACCTGGCATACCGATGCGTCATGGCTTCGCCGGCGCCTGCAGCGCCGAGCGCACCACAAACGTGAATTGCGCGACGCGCGGAAACGGCAAGAACGCGCGATCCGCGCCTGGTTTCGCGCCTGGTTTCGCGCCTGGTTTCGCGTCTGGTTCCGCGCCAGCAAGTGCGCAGGCGCCTACATCCCCTTGAACAGGTCGGCATAGAGCCGGCTCACGCCGACCTTGTCGTCGCTGCCGCGCAGGGTCAGCGTGATCTTGCCGGCATCGTCGCGCGTGGCGGTGGCGATGGCGTCCGCGCGCACGATGGTGCCGCGGTGGACCTGCCAGAACACCTGCGGGTCCAGCCGCGCCTGCAACTCGCGCAGCGACAGGCGAATCCAGTGCTGGCCGCCGCCCGCGGTGACCACGCGCACGTATTTGTCGTCGGCCTCGAAGTAGAGCACCTCCGCGACGGGCACCATGGTGATGGTGCTGCCCGCGCTGGCCTGGATGACCTTGAGTGGCTGGCTGGATCCGGAAGCCGGCGCCAGCGGCGAGCCCGCGCCGAGCAGCGTGCGCAACTGTGCCAGCGTGGCGTCGGACGCGGGGCTCTGCGCGCGCTGCGCCAGCGCGGCCTGCAGGCGCGTGCATGCCTTGGCCAGCCGCTCGGGCTGCACGGGCTTGAGGATGTAGTCCGCCGCGGCCTGCTCGAAGGCGTGCAGCGCATAGTTGTCGAACGCGGTGACGAACACCACCAGCGGGAACGGCTTGCCCCCGGCAGGCCAGTCCTCGGCCAGGACCTGCGCGGCTTCCAGTCCGGACATGCCAGGCATGCGGATATCGAGGAAAAGCAGGTCCGGTTGCAGCGCCAGCGCCTGCGTCACGGCGGCGGCGCCGTCGCCCACGGTGGCGAGGATGCGCAGGTCCGGCCACAAGCGCGAGAGCTCGGCCCGCAGGTCGGCGGCGAGCAGGATTTCGTCTTCGGCGATGAGGGCGGTGGCTTGCATTGGGTATGACGTGGCGGCGGGAGCGTCGGGTCAGGAGAGCGGGATGCGTACGGTGGCCAGCGTGCCGCCATCGGCATCGCCGGCCTTGTCCAGGGTGAAGCTGGCCTGGGTGCCGAAGAGCTGGGCCAGCCGCTCGCGCACTTGCGCGGTGCCGAAGCAGGTGGCGTCCTTCGGCGGCGCCAGCGGCGACACGCGCAGGCCCATGCCGGTGTCGCGCACCGTCAGGACCAGCACATTGCCATCCCGGCGCGCGGCGAGCCGGATCACGCCACCTGCGAGCTTGGGCTCCAGCCCGTGCTTGATGGCGTTCTCCACCAGCGGCTGCAGCAGCAGCGGCGGCACCGGCAGGCCGGCGAGTTCGGGCGGCAGGTCCAGTTCGGTGCGCAGGCGCTCGCCCATGCGGACCTCCATCAGGCCGAGGTAGTCGGCCACGCGCGCGAACTCCGACGACAGCGGATGCGGACCGGAACGCGATGCCTCCAGCGTGGCGCGCAGGAACGCGATCAGCTGGTTGAGCATGTGCTGGGCGCGCTGCGGGTCCTGGCCGATCAGCGCGCGCAGGTTGCCCAGCGTGTTGAACAGCATGTGCGGCTCGAGCTGTGACTCCAGCAGCCGCAGCTGGTTCTCCGCCGCGCYGCGCAGCGCGGCCTGCTCGCGCGCGGCCATGGCGGCCATGCGGCCGCGCGTGTAGAAGAAGTAGCTGATGGCGGCGGCCAGCGCCATGACCACGGTGGTGCTGAGCGCGAGCGCGCGCGGGTTGCGTGCCAGCTCCGCCGGGCTGCCGTAGGAGCCGGTCAGCCAGCCGGCCACGGCACTGCCGCCGAAATAGCCCAGCACGCCGGACACCAGCACCCACGGGAACATCAGCCGGTAGTCCGGCCAGGCACGCCCGCCCGGGGCGCGCTCCGACTGCACGCCCAGGCGCAGCATGCCGTAGCGCCCGCCCTGGATAAGCGCCTGGATCAGCGCGGTGATGCAGATGGAATAGATCAGGTTGGTGCCGAACTGCTCGCGGTAAAGCGTGCTGAAGAACAGCGCGGCGCCGAATGCCACGGGCACGCCGATGCGCAGCTCGCGCAGGAACCAGTGCAAGGGGCGGCGTGGAATGGTGGCTTGCATGGAGAGGGAAACCGGTATCGAAGCGTTCAGCCGATGACGCCGGCCGCTGGCGTCTGCCTGGCCGCCCGCCACATCGCCAGGCCGCGTGCGAGGAAGATACCGCTAACCGCGCCGGAAGCAAAGCCGGCCGCCAGCGCGGCGCGCGGATCGGCCAGCCACGCCGCGTGCATGGCGTGGCCGGCGCCCAGGCCGAAGCGCATGGCGAACATGCACAGGATCAGCCCCAGCGGCACCCAGCTGCCGGGCACGTACAGCCGCCGCGCGGCATCCTCCCGGCGGATCCCGCCCCAGGCGCCGGCCATGTTGCACAGCACCAGCGCGGCGGCGGCGCCGGCGCTCCAGGCGGCCAGCGCGCCCGGCTGCCCCGGGAAGAAGCCGAGGGTCCCGACGAGCGAGACCACGGCCATGGCCCCAGGCATGGCGGCGCCGCGCAACAGGGTCATGCGGCGGGGCACGGCCTGCGCCCGGCCCAGCGCGACGAGTGCGGCCAGCAGGATCCAGACCCAGGCGGGCGTATGTTGGAGGAGATTGGCTGTCATGGCGGCGCTCCGGTGTATGAAGGCATGAAAGGCGTCGGGATGCGCCATGGTGCCGGGGCACGCCGCCGGCGGGGAGCCGCCCGTGACGGAATGCGGGTGCGCGTCGCCAGATGCGGGCGGCGCGGCGCGAGCCGTGGCGGGCAGCTTTCGCAACATGGGCGATTCCGGATACGATGGCGGCCAGCCACGCACGGTTTCCCGCGGTAGTACATCGAGCCAGAACATAAAACGAGGAAGACACGCATGCCCTTGCCCAGCCGCCCTGCCCCCGCTGCCTCCGCTGCCTCCACCCTGCGCCTTGCCGCCGCCGTCGCCTGTGGCGTCGCCGCGCTCGCGGCCGGCACGGCCCGCGCCGACATCCGCGTGGGCATCGACGTGTCCACCACCGGCCCGGCCGCCTCCATCGGCATCCCGTCCAAGAACACGGTGCTGATGTGGCCGCAGACGCTGGGCGGGCAGCGCGCGCAGTACGTGATCCTGGACGATGGCTCCGACCCGGCCGCGGCCGTGCGCAACGTGCGCAAGCTGATTTCCGAGGAAAAGGTCGACGTGGTGGTAGGCCCCAATATCACCCCCACGGCGATCGCCGCGCTGGACGCGGTGGCCGAAGGCGAGACGCCGATGGTGGCGCTGGCGGCATCGGCCGCCATCATCGAGCCGCAGTCGGACCCGAAGCGGCGCTGGGCCTTCAAGATGCCGCAGAACGATTCGCACATGGCCACGGTGCTGACCGAGTACATGAGCAACCACGGCGTGACGACGGTGGGCTTCATCGGCTTCAGTGACGCCTATGGCGAGAGCTGGTGGCGCGAGTTCTCCAGGCTGGCGGAACTGCGCAAGATCAAGGTGGTGGCCAGCGAGCGCTTCTCGCGCAACGATACCTCGGTGACCGGGCAGGTGCTCAAGCTGATGGCCGCCAATCCGGATGCGATCCTGGTCGCCGGCGCGGGCACGCCGTCGGTGCTGCCGCAGAAGACGCTGGCCGAGCGCGGCTACAAGGGCCGCGTGTACCAGACGCACGGCATCGCCACCTGGGATTTCCTGCGCATGGGCGGCAAGGACGTGGAAGGCACGCTGTTCCCCACCGGGCCGGTGGTGGTGGCGCGCCAGCTGCCGGACAGCCATCCGGTGAAGAAGGTGGCGCTGGATTTCCTGACGCGCTACGAGGCCAGATATGGCACCGACAGCATCACCCAGTTCGCCGGCGACGCCTGGGGCGCGTGGATGCTGCTCGACGATGCGGTGCGCCGCGCGGGCAAGGGCGGCGCGCAGCCGGGCACGAAGGCATTCCGCCATGCCATGCGCGATGCGCTGGAGAACACCACCAACCTGACCATTCCCAACGGCGTGATGAACATGAGCGAGAAGGACCACCAGGGCTTCGATCAGCGCTCGCGCGTGATGGGCGTGATCCGCAACGGCAAGTTTGCCTACGCGTCTGACAAGTAAGGATGTCCTGCCATGACCGATACAGTTTCCCGGCCCCCTGAATCCCTGACCCTCGGCTTTATCGGCCTGGGCGCCATGGGCACGCCGATGGTGCGCCACCTGATCGCCGCCGGCCACGGCGTGCGCGCCCTTGTGCGCCGCCCCGAGGCCGCCGATGCGGCGCGCGCGCTTGGCGCGGTGCCGTGCGCCACGCCGGCCGAGGCCGCGCGCGGCGCGGCGGTGGTGTTCACCAACGTGACCTCGTCCGAAGACGTGCGCGCGGTGCTGCTGGGCGAGCACGGCGTGATCGAGGGCGCGGCGCCGGGCACCGTCTGCGTGGACCACAGCACCATCTCGCCCATCGTCACGCGCGAGATCGCCGCGCGGCTGGCCGAGCGCGGCATCGAGGCGCTGGACTGCCCGGTGTCCGGCGGCACCGCCGGCGCGCAGGCGGCCAGCCTGACCATCATGGCGGGCGGCAAGGCCGAGGTGCTGGAGCGCGTGCGCCCGTTGCTGGCGCTGCTGGGCAAGACCATCACCCATATCGGCGACAGCGGCGCGGGCCAGGTGGCCAAGCTGTGCAACCAGATCGCGCAGGTGGTGAATATCGAAGGCATCGCCGAGGCCATGCGCTTCGCGCAGGCGCAGCAGGTCGACGGCACCCGCGTGCTGCAGGCCATGGCCACCGGCATGGCGGGCAGCCGCATGCTGGACCTGATGGGGCCGAAGATGGTGGCGCACGACTTCGCCGCCGGCATCGAAGCGCGCCTGCACGACAAGGATTTCGGGCTGGCGGCGGAGATCGCCGGGCAGCTCGGCCTGGCGCTGCCCGCCATGCAGGCCACCTCGCGCCAGCTCGCCACGCTGATGGAGAAGGGCTGGGGCAAGGACGATACGTCGTCCTTGCTACGCGTGCTGGAGGGCTGAGGACCGAAGGCCGGGAGGGCGGGCGGGCGGGCGGGCGGGCGGGAGAGAATTAAACGTTATCGTCGCGCGTCATGAAAGAAATCGACCGGACCTGGCATGGCGCTCTTTCGGCGCGCTCGCGGCCGACAATGGCGCAGCCGCCCGTGGGCGTTCGCTGGCCGCCGCAAGGATCCCGCAATGAAGACTTCCCATCCCGCCGCCAGGGCCGCGCAGGCCCTGGCCGCCGCCCTGCTCGCCAGCGCCTGCGCCCCGCCCGGACCGCCGCCGGTGGTGGCGGACGCGATCTGGCACAACGGGGCAGTCGTGACGATCGATGAGGCGATCCCCGCTGCCGAAGCGGTGGCGTCCAGGGGCGGCAAGATCCTGGCGGTGGGCTCCGCCGCCGAAATCATGCAGTACCGCGGCAGCGCCACGCGCATGAACGATCTCAACGGCGGCACGCTGATCCCCGGTTTTGTCGACGCGCACGGCCATGTCACCATGGTCGGCTTCCAGGCACAGAGCGCCAACCTGCTGCCGCCGCCCGACGGCCCGAATGCATCGATTGCCGAGCTGCAGAAGACGCTGCGCGACTTTCGCCGCCAGTCCCCGATGCCGGCGCACCTCAAGGTCCTGTTCGGCTTTGGCTATGACGACTCCCAGCTCAGGGAAAAGCGCCATCCGACCCGGCAGGACCTCGACGCCGTGGCCACCGACATGCCGGTCGCGCTGGTGCACCAGTCGGGCCATTTCGGCGCGCTCAACAGCCGCGCGCTGGAGATGGCCGGCATCAGCGCCGCGAGCAACGATCCCGACGGCGGCGTGATCCGCCGGCGCCCCGGCAGCCGCGAGCCGGACGGCGTGCTGGAGGAGAATGCCTTCTTCCTCGCGCTGGCCAGGCTGTTCCCCAGGCTTGGCGAAGCCGAGGCCATCGCCATGCTCGCTGCCGGCCAGAAGCTCTACGTCAGCCATGGCTACACCACGCTCCAGGACGGGCGCACCGCCCCGGCCCAGGTCAAGGCCACCATGGCCGCGGCGCAAAAAGGCGTGCTGCAGGCCGACGTGGTGTCCTACCCGGACATCCTGAAGCCCGGCGCGGAGGCCCTCATGCAGGCGCCCTTCTTCCATCCGGTGACGGAGCCGCCCCAGTACACCGGCCACTTCCGCATCGGCGGCGTCAAGCTGACGCTCGACGGCTCGCCGCAGGGCAAGACCGCGTGGCTGAGCCGGCCGTATTTCAAGGTGCCGGCCGGCAACAAGCCGGACTATGCCGGCTATGGCGTGGTGAAGGACGCCGGGGTCTTCGAGGTCTACGACAAGGCGCTGTCGCACCGCTGGCAGGTACTGACCCACGCCAACGGCGACCGCGCCATCGACCAGATGATCACCGCCATGCGCAAGGCCGAGCAGGCCAACCCCGGCGTGGACGTGCGGCCGGTGCTGGTCCACGGGCAGACGCTGCGCAAGGACCAGGTGCCGGAGCTGAAGGCGCTCGGCGTCTTCCCCTCGCTGTTCCCCATGCATACCTACTACTGGGGCGACTGGCACCGCCAGTCGGTGCTGGGACCGCAGCGCGCGGAGAATATCTCGCCGATGAAATGGGTGGTCGATGCCGGCATGCGGGTCAGCTCCCACCACGACGCCCCGGTGGCATTGCCCGATTCCATGCGCGTGCTCTCGGCCACGGTCAACCGCACTACGCGCAGCGGCTTCGTGCTTGGCGCGGGCCAGCGGCTCGATCCGCTGACCGCGCTCAAGAGCATGACGATCTGGGCCGCGTACCAGCACTTCGAGGAAAACACCAAGGGCAGCATCACGCCCGGCAAGCTGGCCGACTTTGCCGTGTTGTCGGCCAATCCGCTGAGCGTGCCGCGCGACACCCTGGCCAGCATCAAGGTGCTGCAGACCTTCAAGGAAGGCAATCTGATCTATGACCGTGCGCTGGCGCAACCGCCCGTGGCTTCGCGCCCCGCGGAATTCGCCATGCATGGCAACCCGGAGCTGGCGCCCGCGGCCGGCCTCGCCTACCCCGCGCAGGGCGATGGCGACCTGCCCGCGGCGCTGGAGGTGATTCTCGACCAGCTCTGGAGCGAACCCGCGAAAGGGAAGTAGCCGCACCCCGATGGCGAAGGTTTGCTGCCCTCTCCCCTGCGATGGGAGGGCGGCGGCAGCCATCTGGCATCGACGCGGCGCCGGCTGGCTCCCCATTCCCGCCTGCGGGGCCTCGGCAGATCAGGCGCCTCAGTCCACCCCGATCATGCGCCGCACTGCCCGCAGCAGCGGGCTGTCCCGCTCGGCGAAATCGTTCACCACGCTGAAATGGTGCTTGCCCGGCATCGGTAAATGCACGGCGCCCGGCACCGATGCATTGGCTGGCCAGGCGGCCCGCAGCAGCGCGCTCTGGCGTTGGTATTCGCCGGATTCCAGTTCGCCCACCGCGGTCACCAGCGGCGCCGCCGTGGCCGGCAGCAGGCGGGCCGGCGACATGCGCGCCACGTCCTGCTCCGACAGGCACAGGTTGGCCAGGAACGGCGCGCGGCGCAGCGGCTCCAGTTCGTGCACGCCGCTGACCGACACCGCGCCCTTGACCAGGTCGGCAGGCAGGTCGGCGCCAAGGCCCGGCCAGTGCGTGGCGAGCATCATCGCCGCCATGTTGCCGCCCACCGAATGCCCCGCGACGAAGATGCGGGACCGGTCGTGCCCGAGCCGCTCCGACTGCCGGTACAGCCAGGCCACGCTGCGCGCCGCCTGCAGCAGGATGGCAGGCACCGCCACCGCCGGTGCCAGCGAGTAGCCGACCACCGCCACCGAGACGCCGCAGCCCGGCAGCGCATTGGCTACGAGGCTATGGTCGCGCTTGTCCAGCGCGCGCCAGTAGCCGCCATGCAGGAACACCAGCAGCGGCGGCGCATGGCCGGCATGGCCGGCATTGCCCGCGTTGCCCTTCGATGCGGCGGCGTGCGCCGGGAAATAGTCCAGCCGCTCGGCCGCTGCGTTCGGGCCGGGCGGGGCATCGGCATAGCTCAGATCTTCGAGCCAGCCGTCGCGCTCGCGCACCTGCCGCGACAGCTCGGCCCACTGGGCCATGTAGGCGGCGTTGTCCGGCACCATGGCCCGGTTGTTGTACTCGCGTTCGAAAAAGGCGGGATCCTGCGACGGCAGCTCTGCGAGGCTGGCGAGGGACGAAGGGTTGGACATAGGTCTCCGGGACGATTGGACCGAGGCCGCCTCTTGTTGTCTTGGCGTAGCGGCCTGCGGGGGAAGAATTTGCCTGCACCGCACGCGCCGGGCAGATCCGGGACGATCCCGGTAGCCCGGCGGGCGCTGCGGCGGCAATAATGCTATCCGAGTTCGCAGGCGGCGTTCCAGCCGGAAGATTCCCGGAATCGGACGGAGACATCCGCCAGTTGCGGCCAGTTGTGGCCGCTTGCGCCTATCCCTCCAGCCACGCCCCGTTCATGGTCGTCAAACGCCATCTGCGCGCCGGTCAGGACCACCAGCAAGGTCCGCCCGCCGGCGCCCCTGCCGCCGCCGCGCCATGCCCCCTGTGCGGACGGCCGCTGGCACCCGGCCCCAGCATCGACCTGCACCACCTCGTGCCACGCAGCCAGGGTGGACGCGACGCCGTGGCCATGCACCGCGTCTGCCACCAGAAGATCCACTCCGTATTCACCGAGGCCGAACTTGCCCGTACTTACCATGACTGGGACCGCCTGCGCGCCCACCCCGCCATGGCCGACTTCATCCGCTGGATCGCCCGCAAGCCGCCCGAATACTACGACCGCAGCCGCGCCACCCGGAGCAGGCGCGGCGACTAGGCTTGCCCGCCGCCCGGCGTCCGGTTGTGGGCGCGCGGGATTTGCGGCATAATTCCCGGCTCAGTGCGCCGCTGGCAAGCCGGTTTCCGGTCCAGGCCGCCGGCATCCACTCCGCCCGGGTGGTGAAACAGGTAGACGCAGGGGACTCAAAATCCCCCGCCGCAAGGCGTGTCGGTTCGAGTCCGACCCCGGGCACCAGATCCAACGAAAAACCCGCAGTGCTTTCGAGCACGGCGGGTTTTTTGTTTTGCGGCGCCGGGCGGCGGCACCGGGGCAGGCCGGCTCCCTTCATGCGCAAGGCACCGGTCGCAGCGGCGCGGCCGCCAGGCCTTGCCCCGCACCTGTCATCGCTTCGCCGGCGCCGCCATCCACGGCACCGCATTGAGCAGTGCGAATACGGCAAAGGCCAGCACCAGCACCGCGCACAGCGCCGCCAGGCTGCTGCCGAAGACTTGCACCACCAGGCTGCTGCCCAGCGCGATCACGACCACCCGGCCGATGCCGGCGATCACGGACCAGCGCATCCGCTTCGCCCCTTGCGAGGCGAAATACAGGGCCAGCCCGCAGCCAAGCAGGCCATAGGCCGGCGCCACGATCCTGAGATACGTGGTGCCGGTGGCGACCGCCTCCGCATCCGTCGAGAACAGGTGCAGCCATGCGGTGGGAAACACGGCCGCGGCCAGCCCGACGACTTCGGTGGCCAGCGCGGCGATACAGGCGCCCTTCCAGGCAACCTCGCGCGCCCGCTCCAGTTGCCCGGCGCCCGTGTTCATGCCGATCATCGCCACCATGCCAGAGCCGACCCCGAACACGATCGGGATCTGCAGGTATTCGATGCGGATGCCCAGGCCAAAGCCGGCCAGCTCCCTCGTGCCCATGGCGGCGACGAATGCCGTCGCCAGCGTGACCGCCAGGTTGGCCGTCGTATTGTTCAGTGCGGCGGCGCCGCCCACGCCAAGGATCTCGGCGAACTGCGACCAGCGAAGCCGGTGCCTGAAACTCAGGCGGAAGCCGCCCCTGCCGCRCAGCAGGCTCCACATGAGCACGACCGTGCCGATGACGTAGTACGCCACAAGTGCCAGCCCCGCGCCCGCGATGCCCATGGCGGGGATCGGGCCAAAGCCGAAAATGAATGCCGGCGACAACACCAGCAGGATGAATACGCCGCCGGTCAGTACTGCCGCCGGCAGCTTCATGTTGCCGGTGCCGCGCAGCACGCTTGCCAGCGTGTTGAGCAGCCAGAGGAAGATCGCGCCCGCGAAGATGGCGTTCGAGTAGGTAAGGGCTGCCTTCAGCGCTTCGCCTCGTCCGCCCATCATCGTATAGATCTGCGCTCCGCCGAGGACCACGACCAGCGTCGACACCAGTCCCAGCACCAGTGCGATCACCACGGCGTGCAGGGCGAGCGACTGCGCGTCTTGCTGGCGCCCTGCGCCGAGCGCGCGCGCAATGGCCGACGAGATGCCGCCGCCGATCCCGCCCGCCGACATCATCTGCACCAGCATGACCAGCGGGAAGACCAGCGCGGCACCGGCCAGCGCCTCCACGCCCAGCCGGCCCACATAGTAGCTTTCAAGGAAATTGGCCGTGGCCTGCGCCAGCATCACCACGACGTTGGGCGCGGCGAGGCGCAACAGCGTGGGCAGGACCGGCGCCCGCAGCATCAGCTCGGTCCGTTGCCGGGCGGCACTGGCGCCGGCCGGCGGGGCCGGGATGGCGGGGCTTGCGGCAGCAGTGGCTTGTGCGAGACGATCATTCATGGGTATTGTCCGGGAACCGTGCATTGCGTCGAGCCCGGGCGCAGGCGAATTCCTCTAGAATTCCCGGCTTGGGGGCAGCCTGTCCCTGCCACTCCGGCCACCCCTGCGGGTATTGCCGGGATGTTTTAATTACAGGCATATGCCACTATATGGATGGTGCCCGCCGCTGTCAACAAGACGGCCTGCCGGCGTTTTCCCTTGGGCGCCGTCAAGCGCACTCTGCGCCACAACTCGATTTCCACCTCCGCGAACGGGCCTGACCTCACCATGAATTCCCCTGCACCGAGCGAGCCGATCTGCAACAACGCCGCACTGCGCCGGGCCGCGCGCCGGCTGGGCCAGCTCTACGACGACGTGCTGGCACCGAGCGGCCTGCGCGCCACGCAGCACGCGCTGCTATCCCAGATCGACCGCGCCGACCGTCCCACCATGCGGGCCCTGGCCGATGCGCTGGTGATGGACCTTTCCGCGCTCGGACATACGCTCAAGCCGCTGGCGCGCGATGGCTATGTCGAACTGGTGCCCGACGAGAATGACCGGCGCAGCCGCCGCGTCAGCCTGACGACGAGCGGCAAGAGCAAGCTGAAGGAGTCGCGGGCGCTATGGAGCGAAGCGCAGGCGCGCTTCGAAGCCTCGCTGGGCCAGGCCGAAGCCAGCGCGCTGCGCGGCGTACTCAACCGCATCGCTTCCCCGGCCTTTGCGTCGGGATTCACGGAGCCCGGCGCCAGCGCCGGCAAGACAGGCCGAACGCCGGCCTGAGCCACACCGCTGCCCGCGCCTCGCGGCAAGCGCCCCCGGCCCGCGGCTGCTCCACGCCCCCTGATCCACGCATGCGCGACCTACGCGCCGGGCGATGCCGCGATGCGCCCGCCATCCATCGGCCGGCAGGAATGCGCTGATCCCTGCGCCCCACGCGGCACATCGACGCCGCTTAAATCACAAACAAAAGCTTTCAGYACGCGCGCCAAGTGACGGCAGGGATAATGGCCCACGCCGATCCCGTGCCGCCGGCCGGCGAGGCCGGGCCCGGCGAATATCCGTGCCGCGCGCAGCCTTGCGCGGGCGCCCCATGGACCAGTGATCCCTCCGCACGGCTGGCCGCCTCATGGAAACCATCGTCCGTCTGCTCGCAACGCAACCCGAGATCGCCCTGTTCCTGGCGCTGGCCGTGGGTCACGCCGTGGGTGCGGTCAAGGTGGGCCCGTTCCAGCTCGGCGGCATCTGCGGCACCTTGATTGCCGCGCTGGTGATCGGCCAGAGCGGCGCGCGGCTCGAGGCCGACGTGCGCAACGTGTTCTTCGCGCTGTTCATCTTCGCGCTGGGCTTCACCGGTGGTCCGCAGTTCTTTGCCAACGTGGCGCGCAGCTGGCGCATCGGCCTGCTCTCGCTGGTGGAGGTGGCCTCGGTGCTGGCGCTGATGTCGCTGGCGGTGGTGGTGCTGAACCTCGACCAGGGCACCGCGGCCGGGCTGCTGGCCGGTGCGGCGACGGAGTCGGCGGTGATCGGCACGGCCTCGGAAGCCATTGCCCGGCTGGGCCTCTCCGCCGACCGCGTGCGCGAGCTGCAGACCAATATCGTCACGGCGTACAGCGTCACCTACCTGTTCGGGCTGATCACGATCGTGCTATTCACCAGCCAGGTCGCACCGTGGCTGATGCGCATCGACCTGCGCGAGGCGGCCGCCGCGCTGTGGCGCAAGCTCGGTGGCGAAGGCGACATGGGCGCGCGCCAGTACGCCGCGCTGCCGGCGCTGGTGGGCCGCCTGCTGTCGGTGCGCGACGCGGCCGGGCGCACGGTGCTGCAGGCCGAACAGGCAGTATCGCTGGGCGTGACGATCCGGCGCATCCGCCGCAACGGCGTGACCTTCAAGCCCGCGCCCGAAGAAGTCCTGCATATCGGCGACGTGGTGCTGGCCTATGGCCGGCGCGAGGCGATGGTGCGCTTCGTGCAGGAAACCGGCACCGAGATCCTCGACACGGCCGGCGACGCGGACATGGACACGGTGGTGCAGGTGGAGCAGGACGTGCTGCTCGCGCGCCGCGAGATCAGTGGCCTGACGCTGGCCGCGCTGCGCCGCATGGCCGACGTGGGCCTGGGCCGCGGCGTCTATGTCGACGGCATCAGCCGCGTCGGCCGCCCGATTCCGCCCCTGCCCAACACGGTGCTGGAGCGCGGCGACGTGCTGAGCCTGAGCGGCCCGTCCGAGGCGGTGGAGCGCGTGGTGCCGGAGCTGGGCTACCGCGTGGTGCCCACCATCAAGACCGATTTCGTGTTCCTCGGCATTGGCGTGCTGCTGGGGATCCTGATCGGCAAGCTGGACGTGCAGCTGGGCAGCGTGGACCTGACGCTGGGCACCGGCGGCGGCTGCCTGGTCTCGGGCCTGGCGTTCGGCTGGCTGCGCGCGCGCATGCCGCTGATCGGCTCCCTGCCCTCGCCGGCCGCGGAGATCCTGAAGGACTTCGGCCTCGCCACCTTCATTGCGGCGGTGGGCCTGTCGGCCGGACCGGACGCGATCAAGCTGGTGAAGACCTATGGCCTGGCGCTGCCGGTGGCGGGCGTGCTGATTTCGCTGGTCCCGGCGACGCTGTCGCTGCTGATCGGCCGCTGGCTGAAGATCGAGGCGCCGATCCTGCTCGGCGCGGTGGCGGGCCAGCAATGCAGCACGCCGGCCATCATGGCGCTGACCAGCGCGGCGGGCAACAGCACGCCGGTGATCGGCTACACCATCACCTATGCGATCTCCAATGTGCTGCTGCCGCTGATGGGACCGATCGCGGTGGCGGTGGCCGGCTCGCTGGCGCATTGAAGACCGCGCCGGCCGGGCAAGTGCGCGCCGCGRCGGGCCCGACCGATTTCTCACGCAGCAGGAGCAAGGCATGGAGTGGTTGCACGGCATCTTCCAGAAGTCTCCCGAAGCGGCGTTGTTCCTGTCGCTGGCCATCGGCTACGCAATCGGCAAGATCACCTTCGGGCGCTTCCAGCTGGGCGGCGTGGCCGGCTCGCTGCTGGCGGCGGTGGTCATCAGCCAGGTGGGCGTGGAGATCGACAACGGCGTGAAGGCGGTGATGTTCGCCGTGTTCATCTATGCCGTGGGCTACGAGAGCGGGCCGCAGTTCTTCAACTCGCTCAACCGCAGCTCGCTGCGCGAGATCGCCATGGCGATCTTCATGGCGGTGGTGGGCCTGGCCACGGTGGTGATCCTGGCCAAGCTGTTCCACCTCGACAAGGGCCTGGCCGCCGGGCTGGCTGCCGGCGGCATGACGCAGTCGGCCATCATCGGCACCGCGGGCGACGCCATCACCAAGCTCGGGCTGTCGGCCGAAGAGGTGAAGGTGCTGCAGTCCAACGTGGCGATCGGCTATGCGGTGACCTATGTGTTCGGCTCGCTGGGCGCGATCATCGTGTGCGTAAACATCCTGCCGCGCTTCATGAAGACGGACCTGAAGACCGACGCCAAGAAGGTGGAGGCGGCCATGCACGGTGGCGTGGCGCAGTTCGGCCCCGGCCAGCGCGGCGCGCTGCCGCGCCTGGTGGGGCGCGTGTTCCGCGTGACCGGCGCGGCTGGCAAGACGGTGGCGCAGATCGAGACCAAGGGCGAGGACCTGGTCACGGTGGAAAAGGTGATGCGCGCGGGCAAGGCGGTCGAGGTCACGCAGGAGCTGGTGCTGCAGCCCGGCGACCTGGTCCTGATGGTGGGACGGCGCGACGCCATGGTGCCCACTGCGCTGGTGGTCGGCGAGGAGGTGGCCGAGCCCGAGGGCATGGGCGTGGTGATGCAGACGCGGCGCGCTGTGTTTACCCACAAGGACATGAACAACAAGTCCATCGCGCAGATCATCGGCATGGTGGAGCGCGAACAGCGGCACGGCGTGTATATCGAGCATATCGAGCGCTATGACCACCCGCTGCCGATCCTGCCCGAGCTGAAGCTGCAGCACGGCGACATCATCACCTTCTACGGCACCCCGGCCGACACCGCGCGCGCGGCCAGGACGGCGGGCTATGAACTGGTGCCGAGCGAGAAGACGGACTTCGTCTACTTCGGCGCCGGCGTGCTGGTAGGCCTGCTGATCGGCCTGCTGGTGTGGCGGGTGGGTTCGATCCCGCTGACGCTGGGCTCCGGCGGCGGCGCGCTGCTCTCCGGGCTGGTGTTCGGCTGGGCGCGTTCCAAGCATCCCATGTACGGCGCCATGCCGACCGCGGCCTGCCAGCTGCTCAAGGATTTCGGGCTGGCGGCCTTCGTCGCCATCGTGGGCATCAACTCCGGGCTGCAGGCAGTGACCACGCTCAAGCAAAGCGGGCTGACGATCTTCCTGCTGGGCGCGGTGGTGACGCTGCTGCCGCTGTTCCTGACCATGCTGTTCGGCCGCTACGTGCTCAAGTACGACAACGCGGCGCTGCTGGCGGGCGCGCTGTCGGGCTCGCGCAGCGCCAACCCGGCCTTCGGCGGCATCCTCGACAAGGCCGAAAGCCCGGTGCCGACGGTGCCCTTCGCCATCACCTATGCGCTGGCCAACGTGCTGCTGACGCTGCTGGGGCCGCTGGTGGTGGGCCTGGTGTAGCGCGCCGGCCTTCGCGTTCTTTCCTGTTGCCTGTTGCCTGTCGCCCGTCTCCCCTCTTCCGTTTCCGTTTCCGTTTCCGGTTCTCGGTTTCCGGTTCTCGGTTTCCGGTTCTCGGTTTCCGGTTCTCCGTTTCCGGTTTTCTGTTTCCGGACCAGTGCGGCCGGCGCGACGGCGCCGTCCCGGCCTGGCCCCTCGCCAACAAGCCTTTCCGTGGAGCAAGTCATGACCAAACCTGACCTTTCGCGCCACCCGTCCGGACGCGTGTCGCTGGCCAATCTCAACGAGTCGGACTACGTCAAGATCGGCCGCTCGATCCGCAAGCTGTTCGAGGAGTACGTAGAACAGTACAACAAGGCCACCGGCAACAAGGCGAACAAGGACGTGACGAAGAAGTAGGCCTGCGCTGACCCGCATGGCGCGCGGCGCGACGGCGGCGGAAGTGTCCGCATCCTCGCGCCGCACGGCTCTGGTATGGTTGGCGCTCCGCTTCCCGACGCTGCGATCCCGCCTGCAGTCCTAGCCTCATGCCAGCCTCCCTGTCCACCGACCTTCCTGCCCTGCTCTTGCCCGCGGTACCCGCCGGCTGGCTTTCGGCGCTGCCCGGCGGCATCGCCGCCGACCTGTGGTGGTGGCCCTCGCTGTTCACGCTGGCCGAATGGCTGATCCGCCTGACCATGCTGGTCTATGTGCCGCAGCGTCGCGCGCCGGCGGCGGCGCGCACCTGGCTGCTGCTGATCTTCTTCCTGCCATGGCTCGGCCTGCTGCTGTACGCGCTGTTCGGCCGCATCTACTATCCCAAATCGCGCCGCCTGAAGCTGCTGCGCATCAACCGCGGCATCGAGCGCGTGCGCGGCCCGCTGGAGCGCTTCGCGCCGGTGCAGCCGCTGCCCGCGGGCGTAGCCGCCGACGCCGCCGCCCTGATCGAGCGGCTGGGCTCCTACTGGCCCATGCAGGGCAACGCGGTGGAACTGATGGACGACTATGACGCCGTGGTGGCCCGCATGATCGCCGACATCGACGGCGCCGCGCGCCAGGTTCACCTGCTGGTCTACATCTACGCCGCCGACGCCACCGCGCGCGCCATGACCGATGCGCTGCTGCGCGCCAGCGCACGCGGCGTGCGCTGCCGCCTGCTGCTGGATGCGCTCGGCGCCCGCGCCGGCTGGCGCGCGTTCTCGGACGAACTGCGCCAGGGCGGCGTGGAGGTGATACAGGCCCTGCCGATGCGCTCGCTGAGCGCCGTGCTCAAGGGCAAGAGCGCGCGCTTCGACCTGCGCAACCATCGCAAGATCCTGGTGGTGGACGGCAGCGTCGGCTATATCGGCTCGCAGAACGTGATCGATGCCGAATCCATGCCCGGCCTGCCCAACGAGGAACTGGTGGCGCGCGTGACCGGCCCGGTGGCGGGGCAACTGCAGGCGTTGTTCCTGGCCGACCGCTACCTGGAGACCGGCGAGACCCCGGACGGCGGCTTCGCGCCCGAGAACTTTCCCGCCCTGCGCGCCGAGGGCACGCACACAGCCCAGATGCTGCCCAGCGGCCCCGGCTACGGCACGCAGAACGCGCAGATGGCGCTGGTGAGCATGGTCCATCGCGCGCGCGAACGGATCGTCATCACCACCCCCTACTTCGTGCCCGACGAGGCCTTCCTGCAAGCCCTGCAACTCGCCTGCTACCGCGGCGTGGCCGTGCACCTGGTACTGTCGCAACGGATCGACCAGCGCTTCACGCAGGCCGCGCAGGAGGCCTACTTCGGCGTATTGCTCGATGCGGGGGTGCTGATCCACTTGTACAAGCCGGCCTTCCTGCATGCCAAGCACGTGACCATCGACGACGAGGTCGCGATGGTGGGGTCGACCAATATGGATATCCGCTCGTTTGCCTTGAATGCAGAGGCTGCGCTGGTGATCTACGACCGCGCGGTCGTGGCGCGGATGCGGGAGATCCAGGAACGGTACTTCGCGAACAGCGCGCAGGTGGTGCGCGAGGTCTGGCAGCGCCGGCCGCTGCGGAGGCGGACCTGGCAGAATCTTTGCCGGCTGGCGGATTCGTTGTTGTAGGGTTGGGCGCCTTGGGGGCGGTTACTGATTTTAATTTTTGGTGTTGGATTTGGCATTGGATGCGGTGATATCCTAGCCTAATTATTTAACTTCGAAGTCAAAGGCTTTAAATTCAAAGGCTTTAAATTCAAAGTCAAAGGCTTTCGCTCCCCCGGAGCGACCTACTTTCTTTTCCCCGAAAAGAAAGTAGGCAAAGAAAGCGGGCTGCCTGGCCGGCAGGGGCAGAAACATTGGGATTTCTTGTGTTTCTGGTTTCGTCGTGGGGTTCTTGGTTCTGCGCGCATCCTGCCGTTACCGGTGCGGGCGGCCACTAAGCTCCGGGTCTTGTCGGTTTCGGGGTCAGACCTATGATGGCGGGCGCACTGCTTGTGCGGCCATCTGCCGTTACCGGCCTTGGCCACCACGGCATAGCACTGTCATGGTTTCGTGGTGGGCTTGGTGGACCGGGCCGCGGGTGCGCTGGGTTACTTCACTGARCTCACACAGGGGCCACCGCGCCCACCGCGAAACCAGCGCCGTTCCCATGACGTGCCCATCCGCCCCGGTCGCGGCAGCAGCTTGACCTACCTGGGCCCACACCATCATGCAGCGCCACCACGAATCCAGCGCCGCTCGCAGGATAGCGACCGCCAATACCGGTAACGGCAGGATGCGGGCAGAACCACAGGCCCCACCAACCA
>NZ_JBFTND010000038.1:0-38638 GCF_056397305.1 Cupriavidus sp. 05N40 | reverse complement strand
GTGGCCAGCCTGCGCAGCCAGCTCGATAGCACCGCCACGGCCGCCGTCACGGTGACGCGCTATGTCGACCGTCTCGAGACTATCCGCATCAAGGGCGACACCCTCATCAAGGAGATCCCGCGCTATGTCACTCCCCAAGCTGATGCCGCTCGCACTGTGCCTGTCGGTTTTGTCCGCCTGCACGACGCTGCCGCCGCCGGCAGCCTGCTCGATYCAGGTGCCGGCGCTGCTGATGCGACCCCCTCGGGTCTTGCGCTCTCTGCCGTCGCCGGTACCGTCGCCGGCAACTACACAGCCAGCCTCGCAAACGCCGAGCAGTTGACGGAGCTGCAGGCGCTGCTGCGCAGCCAGGGTGCCGCCATCATCGGAGCCGCACCATGATGAAGCCCAACAACCTGCGGGCCGCCCTCACCGAATCCCTGCCCGAGCTGGCGCGCAACCCGGAGAAGCTGCACATCTTCGTGGACGAGGGCCGCATCGTGGCCACCGGTGGCAAGACGCTCTCGTTCGAGTACGTCTACACGCTGACCACCATCCTGACCGACTATGCCGGCGGCGCCGATACCGTAATAGTGCCGGTGCTGGCCTGGTTGCGCGTGAATCAATCGGAGCTGTTCTTCAACCCGGACCGGCGCGAGACCGGCTTCAAGTTCGAGGTGGACATCCTCAACCACACCACCGTCGACATCGCCATCAAGCTGGCCCTGACCGAGCGCGTGACGGTCCGGGTGGTGGACGGCCAGTACCAGATCGCGCACCAGCCGGAGCCGGTCAACGAGTACGACGATCCCGCCACCTGGCGCGCGGCGCCGCCCTCAGCATGAGCGACTTCCACGAGCTGGAGACCTGGGCCGGCGCCTTCCTGTCCAATCTCGACGCGCCGGCGCGCCGGGCGCTCACGCGCGCGGTGGCGGCCGAGCTGCGCCGCCGACAGGCGCGCCGCATCGCCGAGCAACGCAACCCTGACGGCTCGGCCTACGAGCCGCGCAAGCCGCAGCTCCGGCTGCGCCCCGGGCGCGTGCGGCGTGCCATGTTCGCGCGCCTGCGCACTACGCGCTTTCTCAAGACCGAATCCGATCCCAACACCGCGGTGGTGAGCTTCGCCGACCGCGCGCTGCGCATCGCCGCCGTCCACCAGTTCGGCCTGCGTGATCGCGTCAACAAGGCCGGCCTCGAAGTGCAGTACGCCAGGCGCGAGTTGCTGGGCTTCGATGCCTCGGACGTGTCGAGCATCACCGACCTGGTCATCGCTCACCTGACCCGCTGACTGCTGGCTGTTGTGCCGCACGCGCGCACAACACCGCGCGCGTGACCACCCCGCGCGCGCACGGCACGCTGCGGGTATGGACACCACTGAACTCGCCCGCCTCCTCGAAAACCTGCTGCGCCTCGGAAACGTCTCCGATGTGCAGCCCGGCTTGCCCCCCCGCGTCCGCGTGAGAAGCGGCGGCATCGAGACGGATTGGCTGCCGTGGATCGAGCGGCGCGCCGGCAAGACGCGCACGTGGAACCCGCCGACCATCGGTGAACAGGTCCTGCTGCTGTGCCCAAGCGGCGACCTGCGCAACGGCATCGTGCTCTGCGGCATTCCTACCGACGCCGGCGACGTGCCGAGCCACAGCCTGGATGAGACCGTCACGCTGTACCCCGATGGCGCCCGCACGCTCTACAACCATGTCACCGGCAACTTGACTGTCACTGGCATCAGGACCGCCGTGCTAGACGCGGCCGTCAGCGTCCTGGTGAAGTGCCCCGAGACGACCTTCGACGGCGCCGTGATCGTGAAGGGCCTGCTGTCTTACCAGAGCGGTATCGCCGGCACGGGCGGCGTCCACGGCAACAGGATCACCGGCGACTTCACCCACGAAGACGGCAAGCTGTCCTCCAACGGCGTGGTGGTGCACACGCACAAGCACGGCGGCGTCCGCCAGGGCAACGAAAGTTCGGGAGGCCCGCAATGAGCTACGTAGGCATGAGCGCCACGTCAGGCCGCAAGCTGGACGACCTCGCCCACATCAGGCAGTCCATCCGCGACATCCTGACTACGCCGGTCGGCTCGCGCGTGATGCGCCGCAACTACGGCTCCCTGGCTCCCCTGTTGATCGACCAACCGCTTAACGGCGCCACGCGCCTGCGCGTCATGTCTGCCGCAGTCACTGCGCTGGTGCGCTGGGAGCCACGCGTGCGTATTACCTCCACCACCGTCGAGCTTGGCGAGGCCGGGGAGCTTTATGTCGCCRTGGAAGCTGATCGCATCGACGGCCCCCGCCGTGAAGCCGCCGGCCCCATGAGAATCTCCCTGCGGGAAGGCCCCGTATGAGCAGCGTCATCGACCTTTCCCGCCTGCCGCCGCCGGACGTCATAGAGACGGTGGACTTCGAGGACATCCTCAGCGAGCGCAAGGCGTACTTCGTTGCCCTGCATCCCGCGGAGGAACAAGCCGACGTCACGGCGGCGCTGGCGCTTGAATCGGAGCCCATCGTCAAGCTGCTGCAGGACAACGCCTACCGGGAAATGGTGTGGCGGCAGCGTGTGAATGACGCCGCGCGCGCATTGATGCTCGCCTTTGCCAAGAAAAGCGACCTCGACCAGCTCGCAGCGAACTTTAGCGTGCAGCGGCTCACCATCAAGCCAGCAGACAACACCACGGTGCCGCCGACGCCGGCCGTGATGGAAAGCGACGAGGCGCTTCTGGAGCGCACGCAGATGGCCTTCGAGGGCCTGTCCGTGGCCGGCCCGCGCGAGGCATACAAGTTCCACGCGCGCTCGGCAGACGGCCGCGTTGCCGACGCCAGCGCCATCAGCCCCCAGCCGTGCGAGGCGGTGGTCACGATCCTGAGTACCGCCGAGGATGGCGCGGCCGAGGCCGACCTGCTGCCCATCGTCGAGGCCGCACTGAGCGATGAAGACGTGCGCCCGGTCGCCGACCGTCTCGCTGTGCAACTGGCGCACATGGTGCCGTACCGCATACGCGCCACCTTGTACCTGGAGCCCGGCCCGGAAGCCGAGCCCATCCTGCAGGCAGCCGGCGAGAACGCCGATGCCTACCGGAAGGCGCGGCGGCGGCTCGGCCGAGACATCAACCGCTCGGCCATCACCGCGGCGCTGCACGTTACCGGGGTCCAAAAGGTCGACCTCCTCGAGCCGGCCGAGGATATCGCGCTGGATGAAACGCAGGCGGGCTACTGCGAGAGCGTGGAGATCATCAACGGGGGCACGCGTGCGTAGCGGTTCCCTGCTGCCTCCGAACGCCACGGCGCTGGAGCGCAACGCTGCGCGCGCGACGGCGCGCATCGAGCGCGTGCCGGTGCCCCTGCGCACCCTGTGGAACCCGGCCACGTGCCCGGCCAACCTCCTGCCTTTCCTGGCATGGGCGTTCTCGGTGGATCGCTGGGACCCCGCCTGGCCACTCGCCACGAAGCGGGCCGTCACGGCCAACTCGTACTTCGTCCATCGCAAGAAGGGCACCATCGGCGCCCTGCGTCGAGTCGTGGAGCCGGTGGGCTATCTGATCCGCGTCATCGAATGGCATCAGACCACGCCGCCCGGAGTAAGGGGCACGTTTGCGCTTGACATTGGTGTGCTCGATACCGGCATCACCGAGGGCATGTACGACGAGCTAGAACGCCTGATCGACGACACGAAGCCGCTGACGCGACACCTGACCGGCCTGGCCATCGCGGTGAAATCCCGCGGCGCCGTGTGCCTGGTGGGCGCGGCCGCGCTGGCCGACGCGCTGACCGTCTACCCCTGCACCCCAACCGAAGTCACTGCTGGCGGTGCGATCCGCGCGGCCAGCGCCACGCACGCCATCGAAACGCTCACCGTACATCCCTGAAAGCCATGCCACAACAATACTTCTCGATTCTCACGGAAGCCGGAGAGGCCGCGCTCGCACGCGCCACTGCCAACGGCGAACAGGTGCGCTTTGTCGAATTGGCAGTCGGCGATGGTCTGGGCGACCTGCCCATTCCCCACCGCCAGCAAGACGCGCTTGTCAACGAGGTCTATCGCGCGGCGCTCAACAACCTCACGCAGGACCCGATAAATCCCTCGCAGTTCATCGCAGAGATGGTGCTCGGAGCGGACCTGGGGGGATGGTGGGTTCGAGAAATGGCGCTGATCGACGAACGGGGCATCGTGTGCGCTGTCGCCAACTGCCCGCCATCCTACAAACCGCGACCCATCGAGGGCGCGGCCCGCACCCTGCGGGTGCAGATGGTCTTCCTGGTGACCAGCGTTGAATCGGTGGCGTTGCACATTGACCCGAACGCGGTGCTAGTGACCCGCGAGTATCTCGACCAGGCGATCGACACACTGGCGTCCAGCGCAGTGCGCAAAGACGACCTGGCGAACATCGAAGACCCGGCCAAGGCGGACGCATTGATTGCGGTCCGCCAGCCGTTTTCCGGAGCGGTACCACGCACCCAGCACGACAAGAATGCGGAGTCCGTCAGCGCCGTGGATTTTGGTGCTGTAGGTGATGGCGTAACGAACGACACCGAGCGGTTCTTGCTGTTCGAGACGGGCACGACTGGCGCCTATGTCGATCTGCTCAACAGGGTGTATTGCGTAGACGAGCCGCCCACGGGGAATCACTACTTCAACGGGCGCTTCGTGCGCGCGGAGGACGGCTATGTCTTCGACTCGCACCAGGGCGACCAGGTCAGGGTCGGAAACCACAATGTACTGATCGGCGGAGGTGCCGGCGCCTTGATGCCGGTGTACGTGGAGTACAAGGGAGAGCAGCGCGCCTATGCGGTCGTGGCCATCGGACACGATGCGCTCGGTAGCAGCTTGCAGGGGATTTCCTGTATCGCCATCGGCCACGGCGCATTGCGCCATCTGCAATATGGCCGATACAACGTCGCCGTTGGGCTGGAATCACAGTTCTGCTGTGATAGCGATGACAACGCGAGCTCGCGCGGCACGCGCAACACGTCCATCGGCGACAACTCGCTGCGTTTCAACCGGGTGGGAAGATCGAACAATGCGTTCGGCCGCAATGCAGGACAGTCGATCACCGATGTCGACTACTCCTGTGCATTTGGCGCAGCAGCCCAGGCAGGCTACGCTCCGCTGGGCCTTGACGATCTGACCATCGAGAACCAGACACCGATCACGGCCGGCTCGCAAACGCATGTGGGCGTCAACGCGGGCATCTACTCCAACGCGGTGGGCAATACCTGCGTCGGCACCGACGCCGGGCGCAACGTTAAACAGGGCACGCTCGTCGCAGTGGGCTACCAGGCCGGCGCGTTGATTGAGACAAACGTCAGCCATGACGGGCGCCAGCTCGTCTACGGATCGCTGCATGGCAGCTATTCCTGGTCGGGCGGAGTCGTGGTCGTCGCCGTGCCGGGGCACGGTCYGGCGCCTGGGTGGCGGGTCAAGATCACGCTGGGCGCGCACGAGGCCAGCTACATGCATATTGCGACGGTGCCGGATGCCGATACGCTGACGTTTGTTACCGCGTATCGGCCCCGCGGCGACGGCGTTGAGGTTAGCGACGCCACGATCTCCGAGTGGATCACAGACACGCCGGTGACACCGGTGACTGGCGTCATCGCGATCGGGCGAAAGGCACTCGCACAGGGCGACAATTGCACGAACAGCATTGCCATCGGCGAGGTGTCCCAATTCCGCAGCCGGGGCGAATTCAACGTTTCAATGGGCAATCTGACTCTCTATCTCAACGAGACGGGAAGTCGGAATACGGCGATGGGCTATTACGCGCTGCGCGCCAATGTGAGCGGCAACGACAATGTCGCGCTCGGCGTGCATGCGGCGGAGGCCAACGTCACTGGTGCGCGGATCACGGCAGTTGGCGTGCGTGCACTCAAGTACGCCAGCGATGGCTCGTTGGCTACCGCATTCACCAACGTGGCCGGCCTCGGATCCGACACCCGGGTATCTGGTAACAACCAGGTCCAACTCGGAGATTCCGCCACCACCGTCTATGCCTTTGGCTCTGTACAAAATCGCTCCGATGGGCGTGACAAGGCAGATGTGCGAGACACGCTGCTCGGGCTGGCGTTCATTGAGGCACTGCGCCCCGTCGATTTCCGGTGGGACGCGCGAGACGACTACATCGAGACGTTTGAAGTACAAACCGGCGAAGACGCCGATGGCCTTCCCATCATCGTGTCCCGCGTGCGTCATCTAGCGAGGGACGGCAGCCGCAAGCGCGCACGCTACCACCATGGACTGATCGCGCAGGATGTCAAGGTGGCGGCAGACTCCCTGGGGGTGGACTTCGGCGGCTACCAGGATCACGCCGTCGGCGGGGGTAACGATGTGTTCTCCATCGGCTACGTGGAGCTGATACCCGTCCTGATCAAAGCTGTGCAGGAGCTCTCCGCGGAAATCAGGGAGTTGAAACAGCATGGCAAATAAGCGTACCTACTGCACCGGCTGGACGAATGCGCCAGAGGATGTCAATTCGTGCTGCCATCAGCATGACCGCGACTATGGGAGCCGCGGTACGGTGTCACGCGCGGAGGCTGACCGACGCCTTCGCCAGTGCGTCGCCGCGGGCGGTCGCCCCGCCCTGGCGTGGCTCCTGTGGGCGGCCCTGCGTATCGGCGGCTGGTATTGGTGGAAAGACAAAGCGGCCACCACTGGCGAAGCCGCGCCGATGGAGCAGGAATAGCCCGCCTGCTGTTGTCGCGCTCAACGGCACAACACTCCACACGCGACAGCGTCGCGCGCGCACACCATCCTACCGGGACGATCTCTCTTGTCGGCTACTCCCGGAGGACTACATGCCAACCGAATACCACCATGGCGTCCGCGTCATCGAAATCAACGACGGCACCCGGCCCATCCGGACCATCGAAACCGCCGTCTGCGGCATCGTCTGTACTGGCGACGACGCCGATGCGACGGCCTTTCCCCTCAACACCCCAGTCCTGCTGACCAATCCGCTGACGTCGCTCGGTAAGGCCGGCACCAAGGGCACGCTGGCGCCGACGCTCGACGCCATCACCGACCAGGCCAACCCGCTCACCGTTGCCGTGCGCGTACCCGTGGGCGCCACCCCGGAGGAGACCACCAGCAACCTGATCGGCACCGTCGACGCGCGCGGCCGCTTCACGGGCATGAAGGCGCTGCTGGCCGCCCGGAACCGCTTCGGCGTGACCCCGCGCATCCTGGCCGTGCCCGGCCTCGATAGCCTGCCGGTGGCCGCCGAGCTGGCCGGCATCGCGCAGAAGCTGCGCGCCTTCGCCTACGTCTCCGCCCACGGCTGCTTGACCAAGGAGGACGCCGTCCTCTACCGCGACAACTTCGGGCAACGCGAGCTGATGACCATCTGGCCCGACTTCATCGGCTGGGACACCGTCGCCAACGCCGAGCAGACCCTCTGGGCCACGGCGCGCGCCGTGGGCCTGCGCGCGAAGCTCGACAACGAAGTCGGCTGGCACAAGACCCTCTCCAACGTCACCGTCAACGGCGTCACCGGGCTGTCGCAAGACGTCTACTGGGATCTGCAGGATCCGGCAACCGATGCTGGCTACCTGAACAGCAACGAGGTCACAACCCTGGTCAACCTGCAGGGCTTCCGCTTCTGGGGCTCGCGCACCTGTTCCGCCGATCCGCTCTTCGCCTTCGAGAACTACACGCGCACGGCGCACGTGCTGGCGGACACCATGGCCGAGGCGCACGTCTGGGCCATGGACCTCCCGATGACACCCTCCCTGGTGCGCGACGTGCTCGAAGGCATCAACGCCAAGATGCGCGGCATGGTGCGCAGCGGCTACCTGCTGGGCGGCGCCGCCTGGTACGACCCGACGGCCAACACCAAGGACACCCTCAAGGACGGCCAGCTCGCCCTGGACTATGACTACACCCCGGTGCCGCCGCTGGAAAACCTCAAGCTGCGCCAGCGCATCACCGACCGCTACCTCATGCAATTTTCCCAAGCCGTTACCGCCTGATCGGCGCGACGCCACAACCTAAACGAGGAAGCGACATGGCACTGCCACGCACTCTCAAGAATTTCAACGTCTTCGCCGACGGCGTGAGCCACGCCGGGGAATGCGAGGAGATCACCCTGCCCAAGCTCACCCGCAAGCTGGAGGAATACCGGGCCGGCGGCATGAATGGTCCGGTCGACCTGGACATGGGCTCCGAGAAGCTCGAGCTGGATACCACCTATGGCGGCCTGATGCGCGAGATCCTGAAGCAGTACGGCGTCACCAGCGTCGATGCGGCGCTGGTGCGCTTCGCTGGCGCCTACCAGCGCGACGACACCGGCGACGTAGATGCCGTGGAGGTCATCGTGCGCGGCCGCCACACCGAGATCGACTTCGGCAGCGGCAAGGCCGGCGACAAGAGCCCGTTCAAGGTCAAGTCCTCGCTGTCCTATTTCAAGCTGACCGTGAACGGCGAGGTCTGGATCGAGGTCGATCACGTGAACTTCGTGGAGATCGTCTTCGGCGTCGACCGCCTGGCCGAGCAGCGCCGCGCCATCGGCCTGTRACCCTCTCCTGGCCGGCCGCTCGCCGGCCCATCCCCCTCCCACCTGAAGGAATATCGTCATGACCGAGCAAACTGTTGAAACCGTCGACCTGGACACCCCCATCCAGCGCGGCAACGAGAAAATCACCCGCATCACCGTGCGCAAGCCGGGCTCGGGCGAGCTGCGCGGATGCAGCCTGATCGACCTGATGCGCATGGAAGTCACGGCACTACATACCGTGCTGCCGCGCATCACTACCCCCACCCTCACCCAGCACGACGTCAGCTCGCTGGACCCGGCCGACCTGACGCAGCTCGCCACCAAGGTGAGCAATTTTTTGCTGCCGAAGGCAACCAAGGACGAGGCATACCCGCCCGAGTCGAAGACGCCGCCGCAGACGTTGCAGTGATCTTTGGCTTTCGCCTGGAAGAGCTGTATGCCATGGGTCTGGGCGAACTGATGGAGTGGCGCGAAAGAGCGCGCGAACGTAGCGGGGTGGATAAATGAGCGCGGACCGCAACTTGCGGCTGCAGGTGATCCTGGGTGCGGTGGACCGCGTGACGCGCCCATTCCGCACGATGATGGGCAGCGGCTCGGAGCTGGCGCGCACGGTGAAGGCCACCCGCGATCAGCTCCGCGAGCTGAACCGCACGCAGGTGAACATCGACAGTTTTCGGAAGCTGTCGAAGGACGCCGCTATTGCGGAGAACCAGCTGCGCACAACGCAGGCCCGCGTCAAAGGGCTCGCGCAGGAGATGGCCGCCGCGGACCGGCCCACGACGGCCATGTCGCGCAGCTTCCAGGCGGCGGTGCGCGAGGCACAGTCGCTCAAGCAGCGCGGTGCCGAGCTGCAGCAGAACCTGCAAGGCGTGCGCGGCCGGCTGGAAGCCGCGGGTGTCAGCACAAGCAACCTGACCCAGGCGCAGCGCGAGCTACGCGGCCAGATCGGCAACGTGAGCCAGTCGCTGGCGCAGCAGGAGGCGCGCCTGCGCGCTGTCGGCGAGCGCCAGCGGCAGGTGGCGGCCGCGCGCGCGCAGTACGAAAAAGGCATGGGCGCGCGCAACGCCATGYTGGGCGCCGGCGCCACCAGCATGGCGGCAGGCGGGGCCATGCTCACACCCGTCGCCAAGGCGGTGAAGGACTACGTGACGTTCGAGGACGCCATGCTCGGCATCGCCCGCCAGGTAGACGGCGCGCGCGACGACGCCGGCAATCTCACCGCCGTCTATTACGACATGGCGCGCCAGATCAAGCTGCTCGGCGAAGAGTTGCCCATCCCCACCACTGCCATTGCCGAGATGGTCACCGCCGGCGCCCGCATGGAAGTGCCGCGCGAAGAGCTGATCGACTACACGCGCACGGTAGCCATGATGGCCACCGCCTTCGACGCCGTGCCCGACGAGATCGCCGAGAGCATGGGCAAGGTGGCAAAGAACTTCCGCATCCCCACCGCCGGGATCCAGGCGCTGGCCGACTCCATCAACTACCTGGACGATAACGCCATCAGCAAGGGCAGCGACATCATCAACGTGCTCAACCGGATTTCCGGTGTGGTCTCCACGGTGAAGATGTCGTCTTCGGATGCGGCGGCCCTCGCCTCCACGCTGCTCACCCTGGGCGAGCGCACCGAGACTGCCGGCACGGCCATCAATGCCATCACCCAACGCTTTGCCGCGGCGGAGAAAGGCACGAAGCGCTTTCAATCCGCCGCGGCTGAAATTGGCCTCACCACGCAGGAAATCCAGAAAGGCATGTCCGAGGACGCCACCGGCACCATCTTCAAGGTGGTGGAAGCGGTGCGCCGGCTGCCCAAGGACAAGCGGATCGGCGTCATGGTGGAGCTGGTCGGTATGGAGCACTCGGACACGCTGGCTAAGCTGGTCGACAAACCGGAGGAGTTCCAGCGACAGCTTGAGCTGGCGAACGGCGCCAAGGCGAAGGGCTCCATGGGGCGGGAGTTCTCCGCGCGCCAGAAGACTATCTCTGCTGCCTGGGCTCGCCTGCAGAACAAGCTGTTCAACACCAGCACCGACGGCGGCGAGGTGCTGCGGCCTGAGCTTGCGGACCTGATGGAGACCATCAGCAATCTGGTGGATCGCTTCAACGCTTTTGCCAAGGCCAACCCGGCAGTTGTAGCGTGGCTGATCAAGGGAGCCGCTGCAGCCGGCGCCCTCTTGGTGGTCATGGGCGGCCTGACGCTCACCCTAGCCGCCATACTTGGGCCGCTGGTAATTGCCAAATACGGCCTCGCCATGCTCAGGATCCAGATGGGGGCTGGCGCGGGTATCGCCGCGCGCCTGGCGGGCGCCTTCAATTTCGTCATGAAGGCGGTAGGCATGCTTAGCCGTGTCCTCCTGATGAACCCCATCGGCCTGGCTGTGACGGCCATCGGCGTGGCCGCATACCTGATCTACAAGTACTGGGAGCCGATCAAGGATTTCTTCACCGGCCTGTGGTCCGAGGTGCGTGGCGCCTTTCAGGGCGGCCTGAGTGGCGTGCTGGCGCTGATCGCCGATTGGTCCCTGCTCGGCGCCCTCTATCGCATTGTCGCGCCGGCGCTGAAGTACCTCGGACTTGATCTGCCGGCCAAGTTCAGCGAATTCGGCGCCAACCTGCTGCAGGGTCTGGTCAACGGCATCACCAGCAAGCTCGGTGCCGTCCGGGACGCCGTGGTGGGCGCCGGAGCGAGCGTTGCGGCATGGTTCAAGGAAAAGCTGGGCATTCATTCTCCCAGCCGCGTCTTTGCCCAACTGGGCGGCTTCACCATGGCCGGGCTCGAGCAGGGTCTTGCGCAGGGCCAGGTTGGTCCCCTGCAGGCCATGGGACGCATCGCCGAGGCCGTGACGGCTGCCGGTGCCGCGGGCCTTGCCGGGGGTGCCACTGCAGCCTCGCGCACCGCGGCGAACGTCGCGCGCACCCTCGCCGGCCTGGGCGCGGGCGTGGCCATCGGTGCTGGCGCGCCGGCTGTAGCCGCGGTGCCGATAGACACCCGTCCTCCCCTCGCCACGCAGGGCGCAGCTGGCGCTGGCGCGGGACCGGCGACGGTGATCTTCAACATCCATCCGCCGGCGGGCGCAGACGAGCAGCTGATCGCGCGCCTGGTGGAAGAGAAGCTCCGCGACCTGGAGCGCCAGCGCGGCGCTCGGGAGCGCTCGCGGCTCACCGACAGGGACTGACCATGATGATGGCACTCGGGCAGTTCGTCTTCAGCCTGGAGACGGCGCCCTACCAGGACTTCCAGCAGCAGATGGGCTGGCAGCACCCCTCCAACAATCGGATCGGCCGCCGGCCCGCGCGGCAGTTCCTCGGCTCCGACGATGAGACCGTTACGCTGGCGGGCCTGCTTGTCCCCGAGTTGACTGGCGGCGACGTGACCGTCGACCAGCTGCGCAAGATGGGCGATGCCGGCGCGGCGTATGTGCTGATCGAGGGCACAGGCCGCTACTATGGGCTCTTCGTGATCGAGGGGCTAAGCCTCACCCGCACCCTCTTCTTCCAGGATGGCAAGGCGCGACGGATCGAGTTTTCCCTGAAGCTAGTGCGTGTGGACGATGAAGCCGAGGCGCTAATTGGCCCCGGACTGGTGGAGGATGGACTCGCATGATCCGCGCCAATGCGAACACCGAGCCGCGGGAGATCACCGGGCGCGAACCCAAGCCAATCTACCGACTCACGCACAACGGCAAGAACATTACCGCTCGCTTCCAGGGGCGGCTGATGAGCCTCACGCTGACGGACAACCGCGGCTTCGAGGCCGACCAGCTGGATATCGAACTGGACGACCATGACGGCATGCTGGATCTGCCGGAGAAGGGAACCCGGTTATCCCTCGCGCTCGGCTGGGCCGATACCGGCGTGGTGGACAAGGGCACCTACAAGGTGGACGAGATCGAACATAGCGGCCCGCCCGACCGGCTGACCATCCGCGCACGCAGCGCGGACCTGGGGAGCGACCTGACCACCCGGAAAGAGCGTTCCTTCCGTGACCGGACCGTGGGCGCAGTGGTGCGCGCCATCGCCCAAGAACGAGCTGGCGGCCGTGATCGCGCAGCAGCTCGCCGACCTGGTCATCGACCACCTGGACCAGACTGGCGAGTCCGACGCCAACTTGCTCACGCGCCTGGCGAAGGACTACGACGCTATTGCCGCCGTCAAACAGGGCAAGCTGCTGTTCATCAAGGCGGGCGAGGCATTGAGCGCATCCGGCATACCCCTGCCCATTGTCACCATCACCCGCGCCTCGGGTGATAAGCACACTTTTAACATTGCCGACCGGGAGAACTACAACGGGGTCAAGGCTAGCTACCAGGACACGCGCTCGGCGAAGAAGGGCGAAGTGGTAATTGACGCGTCGAACTCGGTGGCGGTCAAGGAGAAGGCCAGCAAAGACAAGAAGAAAGTGACTGTCACCACCTACCCTAACCCAGACAATGTAAAGGTGCTACGGCACACCTATGCCAACAAGACCAATGCGGAGCGTGCGGCGCGCGCCGAGTGGCAGCGGATCCAGCGCGGCGTGGCCACCTTTGGCATCACGCTAGCGCGCGGCCGGCCCGAGCTATTTCCCGAGCTCCCCGCGGTCGTGCGCGGATGGAAACCGCAGATTGACAACACAAGTTGGACCGTAGCCAGGGTGACTCACAGCCTTAGCAACCATGGCTACAYGACGGCGCTGGAGCTGGAGATCAAGTCAACGGACTTCGATGCCGATCCAACACAATCCGCCGACGACGGAACGTCAATAAGCTGATCCTTGCATGTTGCCCTCGAATCCATTAGCGTCTCCCCGTTACTCGATGTAATGTATTCGGGCGCACCGCGCAGGACACGGGGCAAGTAAATGGCGCAGTTTTGGAAGCTAAATGAGCGACTCGGAAATCCAGGCATCTGTCGGCGAAGCCCTCAAGAACGACGGGAAGACTAAGAAGAGCTTCGCTGAGCAAGCGCCAGTCCTATTGGCATTTGTCACCAGCGTACTCTACGGGATGGGCTTCCTCGTGTGGACGAGCTATCTGGCCAGCAAGGGGATATCAGACCAGTCATTGCTGAGCACCAAGTATGTCTTGGCTGGAGCGCTTCTGGCCATTGTGGCGGTCGCTTATTATTTTTTTGTATGGCGGCACATGGCAAAAAGGGCTGTGCGCGGATACGGTTCGCCGAAGGATATGGGCAAGGTATTCCGTGTCTTCCTGGACACATATTTTGTCGGCGAGGACGCCTTTGCATGCTGCTTCGTATCCGCTTGGTTGACCGGATTTCTGTGCCCTGATGTCTTTGCTGAACCAGCACAGATAGTTCTGCTTCTCGGCTTCACTTTGGATAGGTTTCTATTTGGCTCTAAAATTGTCAACAAGCGACCGCGACTTACTTTCGCAATCAGCTTTCTCCTTCAGGGTGCCTGCATGGCATTCTTTTTCCTTTTTGCAGCGCTTTACCCGCCACTCCTTTCCCTATTTTTTACCCTCCTAAGCGTTACCATTGTTGGTCAGTTTATTTTAACTTCGTCGGTCTGGAAGAGCAAAGAAGATCATGGTTATTCGATATTTTACCTGGGGTTTATGATGCTCGTGGGAGTTGTTGCTTTCGGCGCAACGTTCTATGAGCACGTGAGCCCAAAGTATGGCGGTGCTGCACCAGCAAGAGTTTCGGTAACGCTCGCTCCTGATGCAGAAAAAATGATTCGGGATGCCTTTTCCCAGGCCAAGAGCGATCTTTTTCTTATTGTCGATTCGGATTCTGCGACTGTCTTTCGGCTCGGATCAGCCCAAACTCAAACGAAGGTCGTTAGACTTGATCACAAGTTAATCCAGGCCATTTTTGTTGAGCCGCCCCCTCAGAAAACGGCAGCCTCATTGCGCTTCGGTGAGGCAATCGGAAACCTTCTCAAAGGAAGGCATACTGCGCCGACCGAAAAAGGCGCCGCATCGGGCGCAGAGGCACGTCGGTAATAAGGCGCCAACGCGAAAATCCGGCTGCGATCTAAAGTTGGCCGATTGATGTTGTGCCATGTCGACTGACAACATGCCGCGCGCGCATTCTTTGCGCGCGACGGGCATTCTAACGCCACCCCCGTGAAACTAACGCTGCCCGCTCAGTCAGTGGAGAGCAAGCGGAAGCGTGGGAAGTTTCGCAATGGGTATGCCGGAGCAATGCCGGCGGAGGAAAAGACGCGGCGACGTGGCAAGTGTTAGCGCACCTGCCACGACCCGCACTAGCAGATCGGACCTGCCAGTTCGGCCAGGGCCGCGCCACCTCGCGAGGCGCAGGCATCCTAGCACAACGCAGGAAAGCCACTCTCAATGCAGGACATCCGATGCGGTAGTTGCAGTCGCAAACTCGGCGTAGGCGAATACACCCGGCTCGCCATAAAATGCCCGCGATGCGGGGCCATGAATGTCATGAGGGCCGAGCGCCCCGCACCAGAAAGCCGCCGAGCTTCGCATAGTGGAGAACCCATCCATGAATACGACCACTCGCGTGCCGGCCCAACTCAATCACCTCTATCGTGAAAACGCGCTCGATGTGCTGGCCGGCTTGCCCGACCAGTCCGTCGACCTATTCTTTACCGATCCGCCCTATTCCTCTGGTGGCCTGCATACGACGACAAGAGTGCAGGCTCCTGGCAAGAAGTACATTCGCGCCGACACGAAGACCAAGTACGCCGAATTCGGGCATGACAACAAAGACCAGCGGTCTTGGACATTCTGGTGCATGGCATGGCTCGCAGAGGCATACCGGGTCGCAAAGGACGGAAGCTATCTGGTGTGCTTTATCGACTGGCGCCAGCTTCCGAGCTTGACTGACGCCATCCAAGGCGCCGGATTCGTGTGGCGAGGCACTGCCGTGTGGGACAAAACCGCAGGCCGGACCCGGCCGCGTATGGGCGGGTTCTCGCAGCAAGCAGAATTCATGGTGTGGGCGACCAAGGGCTCGGTGCCGACCGCCAGCGGCGTGTGTCTCCCTGGCGTATTTGCGGAGCGCCTGCCGTTCCCGAAGCGGCACATGACGGAAAAGCCAATCGGGCTCGCCCGCGAGGTCATGCGCCTGGTGCCACCTGGTAGCGTGGTCTGCGATCCGTTCGCCGGCTCAGGTACATTTCTGGTGGCAGCGAAGGAAGCCGGTCACTACTGGATCGCTTGCGAACTAGAGCCTGCCTACCACGATGCAGCGAACGACCGCTTAGCTGCAGTTGGCGCACGGGCAGCCTAGCAATCTCGGCTGCGTGTTGGAGCGCCGCCGAGATGCTTGCGGCGTCTGCCGTCTTAGATCTTCTCCATCGGCTCAACGGTGATGAAGAAGATGCCGAGGCTCGGCACGGCCGAATAGTTGACACGCAACCCGTCTCGCTCCATGACTACGGGTTCGGGTTCGTCCTTATTCCTTTTGATATTTGAGCTGAGCTTCTTGGTCGCGTCACCGATCCAGGTCATGGCGTTGTCACCCTCTTTCTTTCCCCAACTCGGAAACGTATTGGCAAGCACAACTGCGGCCGTCAGCCCTGTCTCGACGCTTCCAACTTTGTCGTCGCTCGGTAGCCCGAACATCAAGCTATAGCGCAGCAGGTCTGCCTTGTTACCTATGGTTTCAAGATGGAGGTATTTGGTAAGCTTAATTGACTCACGCAGCGTCCCATCCTTGAGCGGGTTCGAGGTGCGCTCAGCTGTAGGGAGGTCGCCCAAAATTGTGGCTGTGCTACGACCTATGGTCGGCCTTGACGACTCCGGAAGCGGTTTTTCCGCTTGTGCCGTGGCGGGCGCGCTTGCGGCAGCTTTAGCTTCTGCTGGGTCCTTGGTCTTCGACTCGCCACCAACACACTGGCTAAGAATCCAGGCGCCGATGATAACCACTACCAGTCCAGCGAGGACATCGCGTACTCTCGTGCCCGGATTCTTAGCCCCACAATGCGGGCATGCCGCAGCCTTGTTGGATATTTCCTTCTTGCATTCCTTGCAGTTGACCATTGCCATAGGTTTCTCCGTTATTGGTTTGCCGCTTCGTGCCTGGCACCACTACTGGCGGGGCTTGCCGCCGCCTACGCTCCGGGAAGGTATCCAGCTTGCCATGTCTCCGTTGGTAGCCAGAACAGCGCATTCGTAAATGTTGGTGTCCGGCATGCGTACCATGCCGCCAATGGTGTGTTCCTTTCCATCGTAGCGGCATGAGTGGGGAGTCGAGGAGCCAACTGCTTCCACTGCGGGTCGCAAAGCGCTGGCGTAAAGGCTATAGGCGGCTAGCCCCAGCGCTGCTATGGCACTGCCTTTAAGAATGCGGAGCGTCTGGCGGGTGCTGTCATGACCCGCAGAAAGCGCGGCACAACCTGCGCACTGGGAACGCTCGGCCGTAACTGCTTCCGGTTGCCTATTGGGGGAGCCGGGCAGTTCGCCTCTCGCTTCCAGGATCCAGTTGTCGAGCATCTCCATCACGCTCCTAAACTGGCCACAAGGCAAGTCGAGGATTTTCTCGATGCCGAAATCGGTCAGAACGACCGAGTAGACATCAAGCTGGCGCTCGATGCCTGCGACCTGCATGACTTCCTTGACCTTGGCCGCGATGCGCTTGCGCTGCAAGTCCGTAATCGTCCTGACCGGAGGTAATGGCTCGCCGGTACTAATCGTGATGACGTTGCTTGTGTGGTTGCTGGCGCTGGCACCTTCGTGAATCACGTTTCGAGCGACAAACTGACCCACGTCGCCGTCGATTGCTATGTCCTTGCTATTCATCGATCCGTCAAAAAATGCATTCCTGAGTGGCCCCGGTTGCATTCCCGATATCGGCTTGCGTCTTTGCGCTAGCTCTCTGTGTTTCGATGACTTCTTCGACGTTCAGAGCGGTCCAGACCGCATCACCTCAGTCCTTCTTGCGTTTGCCCATTTCGATGGTGAATGGCGCGGTGACGTTGCCCTCAACGTATTGGCCAACTTTGCCTTTCACACGAACACTGCCGCTTCCCTCATCTGGCTGCATGCCGCCGATCAATGCGAGCACACCGGCTCGGCCGCGCGCATCGAGTAGACGATAACCCGCCAGGATGGCCGCTTCCTCAGCGGCTAGAGAGGCCGAACTGGGCACGCCAGTTAGAACATAAAGAACGTCAACGCCCGCGCCTGCTATGGCTGCCAGGTAGTTTGCGTCCGGGACGCGCTCGGCCTTCTCGTAGAGAACCTGAGTCTTGACTGAGACGCCGCCAATGGCCGCGAAAGCGGCCTGATTGCAGCCTTTCCGCTTTCGCTCCTCGGCCAGTCGGCCCCCAATACTCACCGCTTGGTTCATTTTAGTGTTGTAAAATGCACCGTTTGGTGCATATAATTTGTTGTGCAACGCTAACTTACACAAGTATATCCGCCATGCCTAAAGCCAAAGCTCCGGCGACTCGTTCGCCGCGCGGCGTCCTGACTGACAAGCCCATCGCCCTGCGGCTGATGCCATCAGAAATGAAGGCAGTTAAGGACCTGTCAGCAGCAGAAGGCCGCTCGCTCGCGGGTATGGCTCGGCTGCTAGTGCTGGCGAGCCTGCCTGTGAAGAAGAGCCGCTCTTCTTGAGCGTCGTGATCATTCCCATTTCTCCAGAGACTGGCATGTATCCCGATCCGAAACGAGTACGAGATAACCGACTGACCCTGCGCTTCGATGACCTGGAGTACGACGTCATCACCGCATTGGCTCGCTATCAAGGCGAACAGCCGGCGGCGTTGGTTCGCCAGCTTGCATTGCTCGCGGCCGAACACCTGCTCGGCCTTGAGGCAACTGTAAATGAGGGCTCCGCGTAAGCGAAGCCGCCGAAGAGCCGCTCAAAAGATGCCCGAATTCGAAACCAGCTGGACTGAAGAACAGCTCGCAGTGCTGGAGCGTGTACGCGCACAGCAAGGGCTCGAATCCGTGCACCAGGCCGCCGAGTGGCTTGTGAAGATGCACCTGCGGCGCAGTGCAAAGTCAATCACCGGGCGAGGGCGTGCGCTGTACCCGGTCAAACCAGTGAGATCGAAATGAGGATGAACTGCCCACATTGCGGAACGCTCATGGTCTTCCGCACCAGCCGCACGGTGTCGCTGCTGTCGAAAGAGGGATACGCGCAGTGTCCTAACGTCGAGTGTGCCCATACCTGCAAGGTCATCCAGACAGCGGTCCACACCATCGCCCCCAGCATGAAGCCCAACCCGAAGGCGTATCTGCCGATGGGCAAGCCTCGCCCGGGCATGAGCGACGGGCGGCAGATGGATCTGCTGCCGACCTAGCGGCCTAGCCCGCTTTCTTTTCGATTGCCTGCTTCATGCCCCCTCCGGGGCGTGAGGGAATCCTTTTGCCCCGAGACTCATGAACCCATCACTCCACGCCGACGTCACCAGCCGCCTGCTGCGCGACTACGGCTTCAAGCAAAAACGCACCGCCGCCGGCGACAAGCTGGAGGACGGCAAGTGCCCGGCCTGCGGCCGCAAGGCGCTCTGGGGCTTTGGAGACAGGCCGTGGGTCATCCGCTGCAACCGGCAGAACCATTGCGGCGCCGAGCTGCATATCCGGGATCTGTACCCGGACCTGTTCGACAACTGGAGCGACCGCTTCCAGGCCACGCCGGAGAACCCCAAGGCGGCGGCCGATGCCTATATGCGCGACGGCCGCGGCTTCGACCTGGACAAGGTCAGCACCTGGTACACGCAGGAGAGCTATTACAGCCACGAGCTCAAGATCGGCAGCGCCACCGTGCGCTTCTCGCTCGGCGCAGGCGCGCACTGGGAGCGGATCATCGACCAGGCGCACCGCTTCGGCTCGCGCAAGGCCAACTTCCACGGCAGCTACGGCGGCACCTGGTGGCAGCCGCCCGTCCTGAACACGGCCGCCGTGGACGAACTCTGGATCGTGGAGGGCATCTTCGATGCCATCGCGCTGTGGCTCAACGGCATTCCCGCCGTCGCCGCCCTGTCGTGCAACAACTATCCGGCCAAGGCCCTGGCCGCGTTGCTCGAGCAGCTCGCCGCGCTGGAGCGCAAGCGGCCCACGCTGGTGTGGGCGCTGGACAGCGACAAGGCCGGGCGGCGCTTCACCCGGCAATGGCTGGCCCGCAGCCGCGATGAAGGCTGGACCGCGACCGCCGCGCAAACGAAGTCGGCCGGCAGCAGGAAGCTCGACTGGAACGACATGCACCAGCGCGGGCTGCTGCGTGCCACGGACCTGGACGAGTATCGCCACCTGGGCGCCCTGCTGACGGCGGAATCGCCGGCGGAGAAGGCGCGGCTGATCTACGGCCGCGGCAGCGCGAGCCAGTTCGCTTTCGAATTCGACAACCGCCTCTACTGGTTCAAGCTCGACATCGAGGCGCTCAACCGCGAGGCCTACGCCATCCGCGAGGCGCACGGCGACATGCCGGAGCACGAAGTGCGCGAGCAAGCCATGCTCAAGGCCGGCGTGGTGGTCAACATCGCCACTTGCCTGCCCACGGCACTCTACTACCAGGCCAACACGCTCACCGACGAGAGCTGGTACTACTTCCGCGTCGCCTTCCCGCACGATGCGGCGCCGATCAAGAACACCTTTACCAGCGCGCAGATCGCCTCCGCCGGCGAGTTCAAGAAGCGCCTKCTGGCCGTGGCGCCGGGCGCCTTCTATACAGGCTCCAACGGCCAGCTCGACKAGTATCTCAAGGGTCAGATGCAGCGCATCAAGAGCGTGCAGACCATCGACTTCGTGGGCTATAGCAAGGAGCACGGATGCTACGTGTTTGCGGATGTGGCGGTGAAGGACGGCACGCTCCACCTGCTCAACGACGAGGACTTCTTCGACGTGGGCCGCCTGTCCATCAAGACCATCAGCGGCTCCGCCGGCCTCACGCTGAACGCCACGCTCAAGGAGTTCAGGCAAGACTGGCTGGACCTGCTATGGCGCGCCTTCGGCGCCAAGGCGCTGGTGGCGCTGGCCTTCTGGCTGGGCAGCCTGTTTGCCGAGCAAATCCGCGAGGGCGACGGCATCAAGCACAAGAGCTATCCGTTCCTGGAAGTGGTCGGCGAGCCGGGCGCAGGCAAGACCACGCTGATCGAATTCCTGTGGAAGCTGTGCGGCCGGCGCGACTACGAGGGCTTCGATCCTTCGAAGTCATCCCTGGCGGCGCGCGCGCGCAACTTTGCCCAGGTGGCCAACCTGCCGGTGGTGCTGATCGAGGGCGACCGTGGCGACGATGGCGCCAAGGCGCGTGGCTTCGACTGGGACGAGCTCAAGACCGCGTACAACGGCCGCAGCGTGCGCGCCCGCGGCATCAAGAACGGCGGCAACGAAACCTACGAGCCGCCCTTCCGCGGCGCCGTGGTCATCAGCCAGAACGCGGAGGTGAACGCCAGCGAGGCCGTGCTGCAGCGGATCGTCCATCTGTACTTCGACCGCGCCGGCCAGAACCCTGACACGCTGGAGGCCGCCAAGGCCATCGAGCAGATCCCCGTCGAGGACGTATCCGGCTTCCTGCTGACCGCTGCGATGAAGGAGCGCGAAATCCTGCAGGACTTCGCGGAGCGCACGCCGGTGTACCAGGAGCACCTAGCGAAGCACCCGGACGTGAAGCACCCGCGCCTGGTCAAGAACCATGCGCAGCTGATGGCGCTGGTGGACTGCCTCGGGCATGTCTTGCCCCTGCGCAAGGAGTACCGCGACGCCACGCTGCGCCAGATCACCACCATGGCGGCCGAGCGCCAGCAGGCTATCGGCGCCGATCACCCGCTGGTGCAGGAATTCTGGGAAATCTACGACCACATCGAATCGGCCGACGACGACCGGCCGGTGCTCAACCATGCCCGCGGCGATGGCGTCATCGCCGTCAGCCTGCGGCACTTCGAACAGGTGGCGAACGACCGCCGCCTCCACATCCCCCCGCTTGCCGACTTGAAGCGCGTGCTCAAGACATCGCGGCATCGCAAGTTTGTCGACCTGCGGGTGGTCAACAGCGCTATCAACGCGCACCACAACGCCGAGTATCCGATGTCGCCGAAGAAGCCCGCCACTGTGAAGTGCTGGGTCTTCGAGGGCGACCGGTCGGCACACAAAGGAGCTTGAGCATGTTGTCCATTGAAACCAGCCTTTGCGCCGCGGCCAAGATCGTCGCGAAACCAGTCCGGTTCCGGAAGAGCGGTGGCAGCAATGGCATGCCGGCGTGCATGTTCGCCACTCAGAGACTGGAATTCACGCTGCACGATGGCAACCACTACACGCTGGTGATCCATCTGGAAGAAGGCTGTCACACCCTGACGGCGAGCGAGCCGGTGGTCCTGCCCCCAGTTCCTGAATCCGACGGAGAGCCGGCATGAGTGCGTATCTCGTCTACATCGTGTCACACGCTGGCGTGCGCATGCAGTTCACCGCCATTGCGCGCACGCGCCTGGATGCCCAGCTCGGCGCGCTAGACCACCTGACCGAACCGCCTCGCTTCTGCCGCGCCCGCGCGATCGGGAGGACTGCCTGATGCTGGCTTTGCTCAACCTATGGATGATCGTTACCGCGCTGGTGTCCGTGTTCCTGTTCAACGCCGGCCCTTCGCGGGCACGCTGGGCGGCCCTGGCCGGCCTGCTCGGCCAGCCTGCCTGGCTGTACCTGACCCACGCCACCGGCGAGGCCGGCATGTTCGCGGTAAGCCTGTTCTTCACGCTCTGCTATGGCCGAGGCGTTTGGAGCGGCTTCCTCCGCCCTGGAGACCACRATGGCTAAGCCCGAGCTCACCGAAGCCGATCTGCGCCGAGCGCACCGCGCCATGCGCATCGCTACCCCGTTCGAAGCCATGTCCGACCTGGTGCGCCGGGCGCTGACGGCAGCGGCTGGCGCCATGGCGGCGCGGGACCGTCAGCGGACGGCCCGGCGGCCGGCGGATATGAAGCGCCGCGCTGGCGGCGATTTTGAGGATTGATATTGCAGGAGGGTCAACCCATGAAGCACGAGATCACCATCACTATCGATGAACACCGGCTCGCTCAGCAGAGCGACGAGCGCCTCGCCACGCTGTGGTACGTCRCACAGGCCAACCCCGCGCCGTTCGGCGATCCGGCCGCGTGCCACCTGGCGGAGCAGATCGGCCGGGAGATCATCTGCCGGTGGCTGCGGATGACGCCGGCGCCGCTGTGGAACTGGCAGGGTGGGCATGTTCAGCACGCGTCGTTCCATGCGGCGAGGGAGAATGCTGCGCGGTACCTGAAGCTGCGCGATGTGCCTGTGGAGCAGCTCGGCGCCGCCGGTGTGCCTTGCATCGCCGTGCCGTCTGGGCTGCAGAGCGAGGACTATGTGAGTGGCGAGGAAGCGGACGCGGCTGTGGATTCCGTTGCGAGGCCTGCCGAGTATGGGAGACAGCAATGAGCGACGCAGATTTGATTGATCGCATTGCTGCCGCCGTCGCCGAGCGCGTCTTGCCGGCGGTACCGTTTAACGTCCAGTTGTGGAGCACCGAAGCGATTGCCGCCTACCTACAGCGGCCCGCGCAGGTGGTACGCGAGCGAGTCGTTTGCTTACCCGGCTTCCCGCGGCCAATTCGCCTCCCCACGGCTGCGGGAAGCAAGGCCACCGCCCATCCCCGCTGGAAAGCGGCCGAAGTGATCGCCTGGACTGAATCACATCGAGAAGTTTCCGCGGGAAGGCGTCGCAGGACGGGCTAGGTTGGCAAACCTACAGGGTGGGCGCGACAACGTTCAGGAGTTTGCTTCCTGCTTGAGCGCTGCCCGCACGCGATTTAGCGCTGATCTAGAAAGATCGGCGCTTCCAAAAAGCTCAGCGTAAGACGTTGAAATCGTTGATCCCCCGTTCAGCCTGACGACAGGCCCTGCCTCGGTAGTCTCGATAGCGAATAGACCAGCATCGAACATTTTGTGTAAATCGGCTCTCAGAAGAATAGCGTTACCAAGATGCTCAGCGCCTTCATTCTTAACTGCACGGATATGAGCAACCTCTAACGCTTCTAATTGGGTCTCTCCCGAAATCGCGCAGCGGCCATCCACGCTTACCAATATTTTTCGCAGCATCGCCTGATCTGGGCGACTAAATCTGGAGATAACTTCAAGATTGCGCTTCTTCGACTCGTTCCCATAAAGGAGATCGATAGCGACCTCTCCATTGTAGTAGCTGTCGCCGTCGTCTTTCCACGTGGCCTTTCCGCTTGATGCGCCAGCCGTCCACTCAATGGTAGAAGCGCCCCATCTTGCGTATTCTTTTGCCTTGGGATCTTCCTGCTCCGCTTGCTCATATCGCAATCGCAGAACCATCTTCTCCCCCTGCTTCTTGGCCGATCCGTTAGATTTATAGGACGCCCAGTCCTGCCGCCCGCCCTTTCGACTCCAACTCTCTATCGATTCAACTGAAATGGGACCATCATCAATATCATTTGGATTGATAAAAATCAGTTCGTCTCCAGAAGTCCAATGGACTACTATTCCCGTCTCGATCATGGCTGCAATGTCCCGGATTTATATATACCAGTAGTAATCTTTGTGCTCCCGTTACCTAGATCACGGGCGCGTGCCAAGAATGTACTACGAACTCGATATGCATGGTTCCCCCTACACCAACAGCCGCGCAATCTCCGCCGCGCTAGCGTTGTAATAGGTCATCAGTTCATTCAGATTGGTATGCCCAGTCATCCGCGCCAGGTCGAGCACCGGGATCTTCTTGGCAAGCCTGGTGATCGCCTCATGCCTCGTATCGTGAAAAGTCACATCCCCCACCGCCGCCCTATCCCGTCCCACCCGATAAAGCGCGTCCCGACTGCTGTTCGTCAGGTTGAAAAGCGGTTTGCCCTCCCCGACCGCCGGCAACAACTGCAGCAGCTCGATAGCACGGCTCGATAGCGGCACGTCGCGCGCACCGCCGTTCTTGGTGAGGGGAAGATGGGCCACCCGGGCTGCCAGGTCGACCGCTTGACTGGTCAGCCCCAGGATCTCGCCTGAGCRCATAGCCGTCTCGATGGCGAACAGAAAGGCCACTGCAACGCGTTGCTTGGGCAAGACGACGGGCAGCCCCTCCTGATAGCCCAAGGCCGCCGTGATCGCGGCAACCTCAGCCTCGGAGATGCGTCGCGCCCTGGGCCGGCTGTCTGGCGGCCGGCGCACCGGCTTCATGGGGTCGGTAATCAGCCAGCCCCATTCGTCCCGGGCCACCTTGAGTGCATGAGAGAGGAGGCACATCTCGCGGGACACGGATGCCCCCGATACTTCGCGCAATCGGGCGTCGCGCCAGGCGGTGATGTGCTGAACCTTCAGGTCGGCGAGCCGGATCGAGCGAAACGGCTTGCCGTCGATCTCTTTCTTGCCAATGAGCTCGAGCCGGTAGATCTCCCAGCGCTTGCCCCGCTTCTGGGGGCTGACTTCGCGTTGGTAGCGGTCGAGTACGTCACCGACGGTATGCGTCTGACTGCCTAGACCATCGGCCAGCGAGTGCAGTTCCGCTTCCCGCTGGATGGCCCAAGCCTGGGCCGATGCCTTGGTGCTAAAGGCCCGACTTTCTCGTTTGCCTTTGACATACACCGACGCTATCCACCCTGCGCCACTTTTCCTCAGACTTGCCATTGCACAAACACTCCGTAGCCCCCGGAGCCAGAGCAGGCGCGCTCAGAAATCCCGATATTGTGGTGTGTTCAGCATGCAGGAGTGTACCCGGCACGCGTAGTGCGCGCGTAATTTACACGTAGTCACGCGTAGTTTCGTGGGTTTTTGTGCGGCTTTCCCGACACGAAAGCGAGGACGTGCAAAACCCTAGAAACCCTTGTGGGGCTTAGGTTTGCGGTCTACTTTGGTGTGGATTTGTGTACTGCGGAAAGGGGTGGGTGGTGCGAGGGAGGGGACTCGAACCCCTACACCATTGCTGGCGTCAGGACCTAAACCTGGTGCGTCTACCAATTTCGCCACCCTCGCAGTCCCTGCGGGCGCATCCCTGGCGGGAGGCCGCTGTGCTCGCTGGCGTTGCAGGCGGGCCGGGCAGCGTGTGAGGTCACAGAAGCGGCGGGCAAGACTGCCCGCCTGGCTTGTGTTTCCTGTGCTGCCGGCGCACTTTGCGCATGCAGCGCAACGAGGCTGCGGATTCTAGCGCAAAGCGCGCGGGGAATCCAGCCCCTTGCCTGCATCGGCGCAATCAACGTGCGCTGCCCACGGTTTCAGCGCTTGCCCTTGATGCAGGAGAGTACAAGGACGGTGGCGCAGGCTTCGAGGGCGGCGACGAAGTACAGGCCGGAGGATAGCTGGCCGGTGCTGGTCTTGAACCAGCCGATCATGTACGGGGCGACGAATCCGGCCAGGTTGCCGATGGAGTTGATCAGGGCGATGCCGCCGGCGGCCGCGGTGCCGGCGAGGAAGGCGGACGGCAGGGACCAGAATACGGGGAAGGCGGCGAGGATGCCTACGGAGGCGATGGTCAGGGCGACGAGCGCGAGCACGGCGCTGTGCAGCCACATGCCGGTGAGCACGAGGCCGGCGGCGGCCATGAGTGTCGCCAGGGCGCAGTGCAGGCGGCGTTCGCCGGTGCGGTCGGAGTGGATGCCGTTCCAGACCATGGCGATGGTGCCGGCGATGAAGGGGATGGCGGAGACCAGGCCGATCTGGAGATTGCCCTGCACACCGAGCTCTTTGATGATGGACGGCGACCAGAAGGCGATGGTGGCGTTGCCGCTGACCACGCAGAAGTAGATGGCGGCGCAGATCCAGACGCGGGCGTTGGCGAAGGCGTCGCGCAGGGATGAGTGCTTGGCGGGGTCGCGGTTCTCGGCTTCGATCTCGCGGCTGACGAGATCGCGCTCGCCCTGGGTGAGCCAGTTGGCGCTGGCGGGCTTTTCTGGCAGGAACATGAGCACGGCGATGCCGGCGAGCACCGAGGGGATGCCTTCGATGACGAACAGCCATTGCCAGTTGGCAAGGCCTTCGACGCCTTCCATGCGGCTCATGATGAAGCCGGCAAGCGGGCCGCCGATCACGCCGGCGATGGCGAACGAGGTCATGAACAGGCCGTTGATGCGGGCGCGGCGCTGGGCGGGGAACCAGTAGGTGAGATAGAGCACCACGCCGGGGAAGAAGCCGGCTTCGAAGATGCCGAGCAGGAAGCGCAGCGCGTAGAACTGCATGGGAGTCTTGACGAAGATCATCGCCATCGACGCCAGGCCCCACAGGATGGTGATGCGCGCGAGCGTGCGGCGCGCGCCGATCTTTTCCAGCAGCAGGTTGCTGGGGACTTCGAAGAGGAAATAACCGAYGAAGAAGATGCCGGCGCCGAAGCCGTACACGGCTTCGCTGAACTGCAGGTCTTGCAGCATCTGCAGCTTGGCGAAGCCGACGTTGACGCGGTCGATCCAGGCCAGCACGAACAGGAAGACGAGGAAGGGAATCAGCCGCACCGCGATCTTGCGGTAGGCGTGGTCGCGCTCGGCGGCGCTGGGCGCGGCGGCGGGCGCCATCGCGTCGGGGGCTCCGGTCATCACGGTGGTCATCGGTGTAACTCCTTGGGTGTGGATGGCGGGGCCGCGCTGCGTGGCTGCGGCCCTCGGTTCGTTCCTGGATTACTGAAGCACGGTCTCGATGGCGCCCGCTACCTGCAGCACGCGCGCGTCCTGCCCGTTGAGGCCGCACACGCCAAGGCCGATGCCCTGCCCGGCCACCGGCAGCGGCAGCGAGACGGCGCAGCCGTCGAGGAAATTGATCACGCTGGCGTTGCGCAGCACGAGGCCGTTGGTGGCGAAGAAGGCTTCGTCGCTTTGCAGCGCATCCAGCCGTGGCGGGCGTACGGCCACGGTGGGCATCAGCCAGGCGTCGGCCTCGCGCAGCAGCCCGGCGGCGCGCGCTTGCATGGCGCGGCGCGCGGCCAGCAGGTCGAGGTAGTCGGCGGCGCCGAGCTGCTCGCCGCGGCGGATGCGCATGGCGACGCGCGGGTCATAATCGCCGCCGCGTTCGGCCAGCAGTTGCTTGTGCCAGTGCCACGCCTCGGCCGCGGTCAGGCCGCCGCCGGCGTTGATGTCCGGCAGGCGCTTGAGTTCGGGGAAATTGAACGGCACGATGCGCGCGCCAAGGCGCGCGAGCATGTCGAGCGTGGCGTCGAAGGCCTGGGCGACCTCGGCGTCGAGGCTGTCGCAGACGAAATCGCGCGTAACCAGCAGGCGCAATCCGGCCAGCGGCGCGGGCCTGCTGTCCAGGGCCTCGCCGCTGACGATGGCGTCGAACGCCGCGCAGCAGGCCACCGAGCGTGCCAGCGGGCCGGCGGAGTCGAGCGAGGTGGAGAGCGGTACGCCGCCATCCAGCGGCACGCGGCGCGCGCTGGGCTTGAAGCCGGTCAGGCCGCAGAATGCGCTGGGGATGCGGATGGAGCCGCCAGTATCGGTGCCGAGCGCCGCGGCTGCCATGCCGAGCGCCACGCTGACGGCGCCGCCCGAGGTGGAGCCGCCGGCGATGCGGGCTTCGTCGAACGGCGTGCGCGGCGTGCCGTAGTGCGGGTTCAGCCCAAGGCCGGAGAAGGCGAACTCGCTCATATTGGTACGCCCGATCAGCACGGCGCCCGCTGCGCGCAGGCGCGCCACGGCGACTGCGTCTGCGCTGGCGGGCGCGCCGGCAAGCGCCTTCGATCCGGCCCGCGTCACCTGCCCTTTTACGTCGAACAGGTCCTTGATGGAAATCGRCAGGCCGGCCAGCGGCGACGCCACCAGGCCGGCCGCGCGGGCCTGGTCGGCGGCACGCGCGGCGGCCAGCGCGCCGGCCGCGTCCACCTCCAGGAAGGCGACGCCGCCCTTAGCGCGATGGTCTTCGATGCGCGCCAGCGCCTGCTCGGTCAGCGCCACGCTGGTGGTGCGCCCCGCGCCGAGTTCGGCGGCGAGCGCGGCGATGGTCGGTTGCGCGGCGCTCATGGTGCCACCGCCAGGCAGGCCACGCGATAGGCATGGCGCAGGGTGCGCTTGCGTACCGGGTCGTGCAGCTCCACTTCGAAGGCTTCGCCACTGCCGAGTTCGCCGATCACCGCCTGCGTGCCGCAGAACATGGCGGTGCCGGGCGGCAGCGTGTCTTCACCGGTGAGGCGCCGGATCAGGTCACGCGGATCGAGCAGGCGCGTCACCAGGCCTTCCTGGTACAGCTCGCGCTGGCCGTTGCGGGTGCGCCAGCAGCGCATCTGCAGCTGGTCCCAGTGATCCGCCACGTCGGCAAAGCGCCAGAGTTCGGTGCCGAGCGGCTTGGCGCACATCTGCTTGGAGACGGTGACGTCGTAGGCCTCGACCTTGCGGTCGGTGTGGTCGGAGCCGACGCCGATGTACATGGCGTCCTGGCCGGCCAGCAGCACGAACTCGATCTCGCCCGAGGAATCCTCGCGCGGCACTTCGAGCAGCGTCTCGGTGGTCAGCAGCGAGGCGGCCAGCGGGTAGAAGCAAGGCACGGTCGAGGGCGGCCTGACGCCGATCTCTTCGAGCTCGCGGATGTGATGGTTGACGGCGTCGGCGTCGCGGCCGGTCCAGCCGGCGATGATGAGGCGCTGGATGTCGAGGGCGAGTGCGCCCTCGCCGGCGACCTGGAATTGCAGTGTCGGCATGTCGTACTACCTGTTGCGGAGAAAAACGGTCAGTGGGTCAGATGGTCCGGATGATGTTCTTCCGGAATTCGTCGATGTGTTCCCGGATGGCCTCGCGCACCGCCGGGATGTCGCGCCGCTCGAGCGCGTCGACGATCAGCAGGTGCTCCTGGTAGACGTTCTCCAGGTGCTGCGGATCGGATAGCGAGAGGAACCAGAAACGGGCCTGCTTCTCGTGCAGGTTGCGCAGCAGGTCGGCCAGCACGCGGTTGCGCGAGGCGGCCGACATGGCGGTATGGAACTTGAGGTCGAGCGAGGCCAGGCCGGCAATGTCACGCCGCGCGATCAGCTCCGGCGAACGGCCGAGGATCTCGCGCATGGCCTTGAAATCGCTTTCGTGGCCGCGCTCGGCGGCGAGCGTGGCGCACAGGACCTCGTTGGTCGCGCGCACTTCGATCATGTCGAGCACTTCATTGAGCGACAGCGGCGAGACCAGCACGCCCTTGCGCGGCATGATCGAGACCAGCCCTTCCACCTCGAGCCGGTGCAGCGCCTGGTGGACAGGCGTGCGGCCCAGCCCGAGCAGGCCCGCGACCTGGGCCTCGTTGAGCGGCTCGCCCGGGCGGAACTCGCAGGCGATGATGCGGCGCTTGATCTCGGCGTAGGCCTGCTCGCGCATGGCGGCGCCGGTCGCGGCGCGGCTTGCGGCGCCACTCTCGGCGGCGGGTTCGCCGGCACTGGCAACGAGCCTGATCGGGTTCGCCATGATGCGTTCCTGCGGTGTTGAAGTTGTTGTGATACTAGTCTGATATTTCACTGATCGTCAACACGATGAAGCGCAGGGTAAACGCTAGGCTGCGGCACCGCCAGGCGACGGGAATCCACGCAGCGCCGCCCTTGCATCGCTTCGCCGCATGGCGAGAGCTCCCCGCAAACCCATGCTGGGCAAAGCTTTCCGGTGCGCCATCAAAAGCGTTCCCGCATGATGCGCAATACCGTGCCCGCTATCGCTATTCCCAAAAACTCGCAGCCCTTCTATCATGTCCACATCGACCTAGAATCGATAATCGATTCAGTCGTATATTGGTGCAATATGCATTCATCGTGGTGCAAGACCTCCCAGCGATGGTGCCCAGACCTGCATGCGACCTCGACGGAAAATGCGAACATGACCGGGCAGTACAAAAAAAACGAGGACGCCGACACGCCGGCGGCCACCGCAGAAAGCAGCGAGGACACCACCCGCCCGGACCCGCTTTTCAACCAGTCGCTCGAGAAGGGCCTGGAGGTCCTGCGCGCCTTCAGTGCGGTGCATCGCACGCTCACCCTGGCGGAGTTGGCCGGGCTCACCGGCATGACCAAGAGTTCGGCGCAGCGCACCGTGCATACGCTGGAGAAGCTCGGCTACGTCGCCAAGCATCCGCAGACGCGGCGCTTTCGCCTGACCCCGAAGGTGATGGAGATTGGCTACAACTACCTGTCCGCGGACGCGCTGATCCAGGCCGCCAGCCCTTATCTGTCGCAGCTCGCCAATGCCAGCGGCGAAACCGCCAACCTGACCGAGCCGGTCGGCCTGGACATGGTCTACGTGGCGCAGCTCATGACGTCGAAGTACATCCCGGTGCTGACCCCGGTTGGCATGCGCATCCCCATGTATTGCACCAGCAGCGGCCGGGCCTACCTCAGCACGCTGCCGGACGAGCAAGTGATGGCGATGCTGGAAAGCTCCGCGCGCGTTGCGCGCACGCCGGCCACGCTGACCGATGTGGCGGCGATCTTCGAGACCGTGGCGGCCTGCCGCAAGGTGGGCTATGCCTGCAACAACGAGGAACTGTTCCTGGGCGACATGGGCATTGGCGCGGCCATCGTCAACAGCCAGGGCCAGGCGGTGGGCGCGGTCCATGTATCGCCGCCCGCCAGCCGCTGGAGCATGGCCGAGGCGCAGAAGAAGCTGGCGCCGATGGTGATCGAGTGCGCATGGGCAATCTCCCGCTCCATCGCCCACTGAGAGGCTGCTTCGCCGTGCCCTGAAACAGCCGCGCGGGGCGGAATGAAGCGGGGCGGAAGGAAGCGGGAAAGGCCGGGCTAGCGGGCGTGCTCCAGCATGGCCTGCAGCAGCACGTTGGCGCCGGCCTCGACATGCTCGGGCAGCGCGTCTTCCAGTTCGTTGTGGCTGATGCCGTCCTTGCAAGGCACGAAGATCATGCCGGTCGGCGCGCGCTGGGCCACGTAGACGGCGTCATGGCCTGCGCCGCTGACCACGTCCATATGCGGCAGCCCCAGCGCCGCGGCCGCGCGCCGCACGCTGTCCACGCAGGCGGGCGCGAACGCGCAGGGCTCGAACTTCACCACCTGGCGGATCTCCACTTGCACCGCGCCGTCGCGCGCGATCCGGGCGAACTGCGCGCGCATGGCCGCGTCCATGCGGTCAAGCCCCTCCTGCGAGAGATTGCGCAAGTCCACCGAGAAGTCCACGTGGCCCGGGATCACGTTGCGCGAGTTGGGCGCCACGTGCACGTAGCCGACCGTGCCGCGGCCATGCGGGGCCTCGGCCACGGCAATGCGGTTGACCTCGTCGATCATGCGCGCGGMCGCCAGCATGGCGTCGTGGCGCAGCGCCAGCGGCGTGGGGCCGGCATGCGCGTCCTGCCCGGTCACGGTCACGTCGTACCACTGCTGGCCGAGCGCGCCGGAGACCACGCCGATCGGCAGCCCGGCGGCTTCGAGCACCGGCCCCTGCTCGATATGCGCCTCGAAATAGGCAGCGAACATGCCGCCGGGCACCTCGCCCACCGCATGCTCGCCGCGGTAGCCGATCTGCGCCAGCGCCTCGCCCACGCTGATGCCATCGAGGTCGCGCTGGGCGCGCACGAACCCGGCCTCGAACACGCCGGCAAAGGCGCCCGAGCCCATCATCACCGGCGTGAAGCGGGTGCCCTCCTCGTTGGTCCAGAAGGCCAGTTCCAGCGGCGCGCGGGTGACGATGCCGAGGTCGTTGAGCGTGCGCATGACCTCCAGCCCGGCCAGCACGCCGAAGTTGCCGTCGAACTTGCCCCCCGAGGGCTGGGTGTCGATATGGCTGCCGGTGGCCACGGCGGCCGCATCGGGATCGCTGCCCGCGCGCCGCGCGAACACATTGCCCACTTCGTCGGTGCGCACCTCGAGCCCGGCCTCGCGGCACCAGCCCACCACCAGGTCGCGACCCTGGCGGTCCAACTCGGTCAGGGCGATGCGGCACACGCCGCCCTTGGGCGTGGCGCCGATCTGCGCCAGGTCCATCAGCGATTGCCACAGGCGGGTTGCGTTGATGCGGGGAAGGTGTTGCTGGTCCATGTCGGGAAGCCGGTTGGTTGGAAAACGAAAGGACAGGCCAGCAAAAAGCAGGCCATGGGCAAGGCAGGCACAAGCCATGAAGCGGACGCCCCCCTTGCGCCTGCGTGACACCGGTCGCCGCAACGCCTCTGCCTCGGCCGGGTGCCGCGGCAACTGGCACATGACTTGCTTGAAGGGATGCGTCCGCCCTTCCCCCCACCCAGGAGCACTGCCCGTGACCGTTTTTTCTTCCCCCGCCGCCGGAAGCACGAAACCCAGCCTGAAAGCCGTCGCCGCTGCCGCCGCGCTCACTTCGCTTTCCCTGCTCGCCCTGCCCGGCGCCGCCCATGCCGAGAAGGTGCTGCGCGTGGGCATGACCGCCGCCGACATCCCGCGCACGCTGGGCCAGCCCGACCAGGGCTTCGAAGGCAACCGGTTCACCGGCATCCCGATGTACGACGGCCTGACCCAGTGGGATCTCTCCAAGGGCAACGGCCCGAGCCTGCTGATCCCCGACCTGGCCACGGAATGGAAGGTGGATGCCAAGGACAAGACCAGGTGGGTCTTCAAGCTGCGCCCCGGCGTGAAGTTCCACGACGGCTCGGCGTTCAACGCCGACGCCGTGGTGTGGAACGTGAACAAGGTGCTCGACAAGACTGCCAGGCAGTTCGACCCCAGCCAGGTCGGCGTGACCGCCTCGCGCATGCCGACGCTGCGCTCGGCCAAGAAGATCGACGACCTCACGGTGGAGCTGGTCACCTCCGAGCCCGACTCCTTCCTGCCCTACAACCTGAGCAACCTGTTCATGGCCTCCCCCGCGCAGTGGGAGAAAAAGCTCGCCGCGGTGCCGGCCTCGGTCACCGATACGGCCGAACGCAGCAAGCAGGCATGGGTGGCCTTCGCCGCCGACGCCTCCGGCACCGGCCCGTTCAAGATGAGCCGCTTCGTGCCGCGCGAGCGGCTCGAGGTGGTGAAGAACGCGCAGTACTGGGACAGCAAGCGCGTGCCCAGGATCGACAAGGTGGTGATGCTGCCGATGCCGGAAGCCAATGCGCGCACCGCCGCGCTGCTGTCCGGCCAGGTGGACTGGATCGAGGCGCCGGCGCCTGACGCCGTGGCGCAGATCAAGAGCCGCGGCTTCGAGGTCTACGCCAATGCGCAGCCGCATATGTGGCCGTGGCAGCTGTCCTTCGCGCCCGGCTCGCCCTGGCTCGACAAGCGCGTGCGCGAGGCGGCCAACCTGTGCGTCAACCGCTCGGGCCTGAAGACGCTGCTGGGCGGCTACATGGCCGAGGCCAAGGGCATCGTCGAGCCGGGCAGCCCGTGGTGGGGCAATCCCAAGTTCGATGTCAAGTACGACGCCAGCGCCGCGCGCAAGCTGATGACGGAAGCCGGCTACTCGGCAGCCAAGCCGCTCAAGGTCAAGGTGCAGGTGTCTGCCTCGGGCTCGGGCCAGATGCAGCCGCTGCCGATGAACGAGTATGTGCAGCAGAACCTGAAGGAGTGCTTCTTCGACGTGGACTTCGACGTGGTCGAGTGGAACACGCTGTTTACCAACTGGCGCGTCGGCAGCAAGGACCCGAGCGCGCACGGCGCCAACGCCATCAACGTGAGCTTCGCGGCGATGGACCCGTTCTTCGCCATGGTCCGCTTCGTCAGCACCAAGACGCAGCCACCGGTCTCCAACAACTGGGGCTACTTCGGCAACGCCGAGTTCGACAWGTTGATCGAGACCGCGCGCACCTCCTTCGATGACAAGGCGCGCGACACCGCGCTGGCCAGGTTGCACGCGCGCATCGTGGAAGAATCGCCTTTCGTGCTGATTGCGCATGACGTGGGCCCGCGCGCCATCTCGAAGAAGGTCAAGGGCGTGGTGCAGCCGCAAAGCTGGTTCATCGACCTGGCCACGATGTCGATGGACTGAGCCGTGTTGCCGGTGCGGGCGCAAGGGGGAGATGCGCCGCGCCGGCTTGGCCCCCCGCTCCCTCGCCCACAAGCGGGATTGGGGGAAACAACAAGCGCATCGCCTTGCATTGCCCTGCCCCACTCTTTCCTTTTCTCTAGCCGGCCAAGCCCATGACTTACCTGCTCCGCCGCATCGTCTATGCGATCCCCATCCTGCTCGGGGTCGCCCTGCTGTGCTTCTCGCTGGTCCATATCGCGCCGGGCGATCCGCTGGTGTCGGTGCTGCCGCCCGACGCCTCGGAGGACCTGCGCCGCCAGCTCACCGCGCTGTACGGCTTCGACAAGCCCTTCCTCGAGCAATTCCTGCACTGGCTCGCCCGTGCGCTGCACGGCGACCTGGGCACCTCCATCGCCACCAACCGGCCGGTCATGAGCGAAGTGATGACCGCGGTGGTCAACTCGGTGCGCCTGGCCGCCGTGGCCACGTTGATCGGCTTTACCTTCGGCTGCCTGTTCGGCTTCGTGGCGGGCTACTTCCGCGATTCCGTGGCCGACCGCACCGCATCCTTCCTGTCGGTGTTCGGCGTCAGCATGCCGCACTACTGGCTGGGCATGGTGCTGGTGATCGTATTCTCGGTCTTCCTCGGCTGGCTGCCCGCCACCGGCGCGGGGCCGGGCGGCTCCGCCGACTGGCAATGGGACTGGGAACATCTGCAGTACATGCTGCTGCCGGCGATCACGATGTCGGTGATTCCGATGGGCATCGTCGCGCGCACCATCCGCGCGCTGGTCGCGGAGATCCTCTCCAACGAGTTCATCGTCGGCCTCAAGGCGCGCGGGCTGTCCGAGCTCGCGGTGTTCCGCCACGTGCTCAAGAACGTGGCGCCGACCGCGCTGTCGGTGATGGGCCTGCAGCTCGGCTACCTGCTGGGCGGCTCGATCCTGATCGAGACCGTGTTCTCCTGGCCCGGCACCGGCTTCCTGCTCAATTCGGCGATCTTCCAGCGCGACTTCCCGCTGCTGCAGGGGACCATCCTCGTGCTGGCCGTGTTCTTCGTGCTGCTGAACCTGCTGGTGGACGCGCTGCAGACGCTGTTCGATCCCCGCATCCAGCGCAACTGACCCAGCAAGCCAACCGGAAGCCATCATGGAAATGACTTTGAAGAAGCCCGCCGTCGCGCCGCTCGTGCAGCGCTCGCCCGGCTACTGGACCACGGTCGGCCGGCGCCTGCTGCGCAACAAGCTGGCCATGCTGGCCGCGCTGATCCTGCTGGCGCTGGTGCTGATGGCGCTCTTCGCGCCGGCGCTGATGCCGGCCGATCCCTACGCCGCGTCGATCCTCAAGCGCCTCAAGCCCGTCGGCACCGAGCACTACCTGCTTGGCACCGACGAACTCGGGCGCGACATGCTCTCGCGCCTGATGCTGGGCGCGCGCCTGTCGCTGTTCATGGGCATCACGCCGGTGCTGATCGCCTTCGTGGTCGGCAGCGCGCTGGGCATCGTGGCGGGCTACGCCGGCGGCTGGACCAATACCGTGATCATGCGCCTGGTCGACATCCTCTACGCCTTCCCCTCCGTGCTGCTGGCCATTGCGCTGTCGGGCACGCTGGGCGCGGGCGTGGGCAATGCGCTGCTGTCGCTCACCATCGTGTTCGTGCCGCAGATCGTGCGCGTGGCCGAGAGCGTGACCACCCAGGTGCGCAACCGCGAATTCGTCGACGCGGCGCGCGCCTCGGGCGCGTCGTCGCTCACCATCGTGCGCGCGCACGTGCTCAACAACGTGCTGGGCCCGATCTTCGTCTACGCCACCAGCCTGATCTCGGTGTCGATGATCCTGGCCTCGGGGCTGTCCTTCCTCGGCCTCGGCGTCAAGCCGCCCGAGCCGGAATGGGGCCTGATGCTCAACACGCTGCGCACCGCCATCTACACGCAGCCGTGGGTGGCCGCACTGCCCGGCGCGATGATCTTCCTGACCTCGATCTCCTTCAACCTGCTCGCCGACGGCATCCGCTCGGCGATGGAAATCAAGGACTGACGCCATGACCGAAACCACTTTGCCGCAAGCCCTGCGCAACGCCGACGTCGGCGGCCCGGCCCAGCCGCTGGTGATCGCCCGCGAGCTGGTCAAGCATTTCCCGCTCAAGTCGAAGATCCCCGGGCGCCGCGCCGGCGTGGTACGCGCCGTCGACGGCGTCGGCTTCGAGGTCCTCAAGGGCGAGACGCTCGGCGTGGTGGGCGAATCGGGCTGCGGCAAGTCCACCACCGCGCGCCTGCTGATGCAGCTCATCGAGCAGGACAGCGGCGAGCTGATCTTCGACGCGCAGGGCGTGGGCTCGGCGCAGTTGCCGATGAAGCGCTTTCGCAGCCAGGTGCAGATGGTGTTCCAGGACAGCTACTCCTCGCTCAACCCGCGCCTGACCATCGAGGAATCGATCGCCTTCACCGCGCGCGTGCACGGCATCGGCGCGGCCGAGGCCAGCGCGCGGGCGCGCGCCCTGCTCGACCGCGTGGGCCTGGAGCCGGCGCGCTTCGCCGGGCGCTATCCGCACGAGCTGTCCGGCGGCCAGCGCCAGCGCGTGAACATCGCCCGGGCGCTGGTGCTGCGCCCGCGCCTGGTGATCCTGGACGAGGCCGTCTCGGCGCTCGACAAGTCGGTCGAAGCGCAGGTGCTGAACCTGCTGCTGGAGCTCAAGGCCGAGTTCGACCTCACCTACGTCTTCATCAGCCACGACCTCAACGTGATCCGCTACCTGTGCGACCGCGTGATGGTGATGTACCTGGGCAAGGTGGTCGAAGTGGGCGACACCGAGACGCTCTACGCCAACCCTTCCCACCCATACACGCGCGCGCTGCTGGCCTCGATGCCGGCCACCGACCCGGACCACCGCACCCTGGTCGCGCCGCTGGCGGGCGATCCGCCCAACCCGATCAACCCGCCATCCGGCTGCAGCTTCCACCCGCGCTGCGCCATGGCCGAGGCGGTCTGTGCGCGCCGCGCGCCGGTGCTGTCCGACGCGCTGGCCGGGCATCCCGTGGCCTGCCTGATGGCCAATGCGGACGGCGGCCACAGCCGCCATCTGGCTGCAAGGATCTGAGCGAGGCTTATCGTGACCCCACAAGTGACCCCACAAGTGACCCCACAAGACAACAACACCGAACAGCAAGCCTCCACGGCCCCGATGGTATCGGTGCGCGACCTGCGCGTGACTTTCTCCGGCAGCGGCAAGACCATCCGCGCCGTCAACGGCGTGTCGCTGGACGTGGCGCCGGGCGAGGCGCTGGCCCTGATCGGCGAGTCCGGCTCGGGCAAGAGCGTGACCCTGCGCGCGCTGATGCGCCTSCAYCCGCCSCGCCGCACGCGCATGGAAGGCAGCATCCGCATCGACGGCGCCGACGTCATGGCGCTCGATGCGCGCGCGCTGCAGCGCCTGCGCGGTGGCACGGTGGCGATGGTGTTCCAGGAGCCGCTGCTGGCGCTGGACCCGGTCTACACGGTGGGCCAGCAGATCATCGAGTGCATCCGCACCCATGCGCGCGTGTCCGCCGCCGAGGCGCGCCAGCGCGCGCTGCGCGCGCTGGAGTCGGTGCGCATTCCCAGCCCCGAGCGGCGCCTGGCGGCCTACCCGCACGAGATGTCCGGCGGCATGCGCCAGCGCGCCATGATCGCGCTGGCGCTGTCGGCCAGCCCCAAGGTGCTGCTGGCCGACGAACCCACCACCGCGCTCGACGCCACCGTGCAGATCCAGGTGCTGATCCTGCTGCGCGAGCTGCAGCGCGAGCTGGGCCTGTCGATCGTGTTCGTCACGCACGACATCGGCGCGGCGGTGGAGATCGCCGACCGCGTGGCGGTGATGTACGGCGGGCGCATCGTCGAGGAAGGGCCGATCCGCACGCTGCTGCGCGCCGCCCGCCACCCTTACACCATCGCGCTGCTGCAAAGCCGCCAGCACGGCATGGACCGCGGCCAGCGGCTGCAGACCATTGCCGGCTCGCCGCCCGACCTGGCCGCGCTGCCGCCCGGCTGCACCTTTGCGCCGCGCTGCGCCCATGCGCGCCCGTCCTGCCTGGCCCAGGTGCCCGCCGCCACCGATCTTGGCCACGGACACCGCGTGAGCTGTATGCTGGTGTCCGAGCCCGCCGTTGCAGAAGTTGCCGCCTGAGAATCCCGATACTAGGAACCCGACCGATATGTCCCTGGCCACCCATCCCGCCCGCGCCTTCATGCCGTATCCCGCCGCCGACGTCCCCAATGCGCCGTCGGGCCCGCTCCACGGCCTCACCTTCGCGGCCAAGGACCTGTTCGACGTGGCCGGCTACCCCACCGGCGGCGGCAATCCGCATGTGCTGGCGCTGTCCGGCATCAAGACCGGCACCGCACCCGCCGTGCAGCGCCTGCTGGACGCCGGCGCGGCCTTCGTCGGCAAGACCCATACCGACGAACTGGCCTTCTCGATGAACGGCAAGAACGCCCACTACGGCTCGC
>NZ_JBFTND010000037.1:0-66505 GCF_056397305.1 Cupriavidus sp. 05N40 | reverse complement strand
GTGTCTTCCTACAACGTGCTCGACGTCAAGCTGGCCACCCCGCGCGAGCTGGGCGGCGCAGGCGGTGCCGGCACCAACCCCGAGCAACTCTTCGCCGCCGGCTACTCGGCTTGCTTCATTGGCGCAATGAAGTTTGTCGCCGCGCGCGACAAGATCGCGCTGCCCGCCGATACCAGCATCACCGGCCAGGTCGGCATCGGCCCCATCCCCAATGGCTTCGGCATCGAGGTGGAGCTGACCATCGCGCTGCCCGGCATGGACCGTGCCGCCGCGCAGTCGCTGGTGGACAAGGCCCACATCGTCTGCCCGTACTCGAACGCCACGCGCGGCAATATCGACGTGCGCCTCACGCTGGCCTGAGGCAGGCAGCGGGGTTGTTCTAGAATCGTGGCGCGGCCTTGCCGGATGGCGGGCCGCGCCACGAAAACAGAACGGAGACACCTTGCGCTACGAATTGACCGACCTGCGCCTGTTCCAGGCCATCGCCGAAGCGCAGAACCTGTCCAACGGGGCATCTGCCGTCCATATCACCGCCTCCGCCGCCAGCTATCGCCTGAAGAACCTCGAGCATGCGATGGGCACGCCGCTGTTCGTGCGCAACGCGCGCGGCATGGAGCTCACGCCCGCCGGCGAGACGCTGCTGACCCATGTGCGCGAACTGCTGCAGGGCGTGGAGCGCATGCACGGCGAAGTGGGGCGCTTCTCGGCGGGGTTGAAAGGCCATATCCGGCTGCTGGCCAACAGCAGCTCGCTCAACGGCTTCATCATTCCCAGCGTCAGCCGCTTCCTGGCGGGCAACCCTGACGTCAACATCGATCTCGAAGAGCGCGCCAGCCAGGCCATACCTTCCGCGGTGGCGGCGCAGGAAGCCGACATCGGCATTCTCGCGGGCGACATCGACGCGCGCGGCGTGCGCATCGAACGCTATGCCGTGGACGAGTTGATCCTGGCCGTGCCCGCGGACCATCCGCTCGCCAGGCAGGACGAACTGCGCTTCGGCGCGGCGCTGGATTTCGATTTTGTCTGCATGAGCCGCGCCAGCAGCAACTTCCTGTTCCTGCGCGACATGGCGCAGCGCGCCGGCAAGAGCCCCAACGTGCGCCTGCACGCACACAGCTTCGAGGCCGCGCTATCGCTGGTGGAGGCCGGCGTTGGCGTGGCGCTGGTGCCGCGCAGCGTCGCCGCGCAGGCCTTGCGCGAAGCCCGCGTGGCGGGCGTGCGGCTGGCCGAGCCGTGGGCGCGCCGCGAACTGAACCTGATCGTGCGCGCGGACCGCAAGCTGCCGTCCTTCACTGCCGCCTTCGTGCAGTTCCTGCTCGATGACCCGCGGGTGGCCGCCACGCGCGAGCGTGTTTGAGCCGGGCGCATGGCCGATGCGCCCGTGGCAGCCTGCGGTCATGAAAAAAACGACTTGATATTTAGCTTATATATCATTTTTAGAATGCCATGGGCATGGCTACACTTTCCTCGTGTACCCAGGACGACACGGGTAGGCACAAGGAAAAGCAATGATCACGAAGCAAAAGCTGGCCGCCGCGCTGGCTCTCTCCCTCCTCAGCATGTCGCCGGCGTGGAGCGCCGGCATCCCCGCATCCGCCTCTGCGCCAGCCACCGCGCCCACCGCCATTGCCAGCCGGGTCGCGGCCTTGTTCGGCAGCCCCGCCGAGTTGCGTACCACCACCCGCACCGTGACGCTGACGCCGGGCATGAACTACATCGAGGTCGCCTCGGGCGAGTCGGTGGCCTTCCGCGCCGGCGACAAGACGGTTGGCTGGACCTTCCTGCAGGCGATCGGGGGCACCTCGCTCGACCTCAGCCTGATCGCTCCCGAACTGGCGCAAGCCAGGGGCATCCGCGTGTACGTGGGCGCCAGCGAAATCTTCAAGGGAGGCTGAAGACGGCGGCGCGCCATGCGCCGCAAGCCTGTTCCCCGCCTCGCCCCGGCCCGTCAGGGCCGGGCACCCGCGCCATCCAGCCTGCCCGCAGGCGACCGATGGCCGCCCGCCGATAGCACCCGCCGATAGCCCCCATCGATAGCCCCCATCGATAGCCCGCGACAGCGCCTCGCGATGGCGCGCATTTCCCGCGGCACCAGGGCAGCGTTCCAATTCCGCGAACCRCCGGTTCGAATTTTTCGGATGGCCTGACGCGCGCGGCCAAAAATATACTGGCCCCCAGCCTCAGGCTGTCGGTGGCGGATCCTTCGTCTCGCGACGGTCCTTCGGCGACATACAAAAACGAACGATCCGGAGACCGCCATGAATTCCATCCAGGGCCGCGTGCGCCTGCCCGTCTTGTGTTGCAGTGTCCTTGCTTGCCTCCTGGCCGCCGGCCACGCGCACGCGCAACCGGCCAAGGCCGACGCCTATCCGGCCAAGCCGGTCACCATCGTGGTGGCATTCGCGCCCGGCGGCATGACGGATATCGTGGGGCGGCTGCTGGCGGCGGAATTGTCGCAGGCGTTCAAGCAGAGCTTCGTGGTGGAGAACCGCCCCGGCGCGGCCGGGCAGGTCGCGACCGAGTACGTGGCACGCAGGCCCAATGACGGCTACACGCTGCTGCTCAGCGCCACGGGCCATGTGATCGGGCCGGCGGTGCAGAAGAGCGTGCGCTACCAGCCGGTGAAGGATTTCGAGCCGATCGCCCTGATCGCCAAGGCGCCGAACATGCTGGTCGTGAATCCTTCGGTGCCGGCCAGGACCTTGCCGGAGTTCATCAAGTGGGCCAGGGCGCAGCCGAGCGTGCCGTACGGGTCCGCCGGCGTGGGCGGCTCCACCCACCTGGCCGGCGAACTGTTCCGGCAAGTGGCGGGCGTGCCGCTGGTGCATGTGCCGTACAAGGGCGCATCGCCCTCCACCAACGACGTGGTGGCCGGGCAGATCCCGATGGTGTTCCAGGATTCCATGAGCGTGTCCGCCTTCATTGCCGCCGGCAAGCTGCGGCCCCTTGCGGTCACCAGCGCCGAGCGCAGCAAGCTGTTCCCCGACCTGCCCGCCATCGCCGAAGCGGGCTTCAAGAACTACGACCTCTACACCTGGCTCGGCCTGTACGCGCCTGCCGGCACCGCGCCGGAGATCGTGGCGCGCCTGAACCACGAGGCCAACCGCATCATGGGCTCGCCCGAGATGGCCGCCAAGCTGCGCAAGCAGAGCGCCGAGCCCGGCGGCACGCTGGACCCGGCGGCATTCCGCCAGTACGTGGAGGCCGAAGTGGCCAAGTGGCAGCGCACGGTACAGGTCACGGGCGTGAAGGTGGACGAATGACGCCGGCGGAAAACACCAATCGCGCAGCGAATGCCCTGCGTGACGATCCGAATGGCCCYGGCGCCCCTGCAAGCGAGGCGGCCCAGGGCGCGGACGCCTTCTATTTCGGCAAGCTGGCCCAGGGCAGCTTTGTCATTCCCCGCTGCGAGGACTGCCGCCGCTGGCATTTCTTCCCGCGCGTGCTGTGCCCGCACTGCGGCTCGGACGCGCTGGCCTGGCACGCGCCCGCAGGCAGCGGCACGGTCTATTCCACCACCACGGTGCGCCGGCCGGAAGGCGACTACAACGTCAGCCTGGTCGATCTCGACGAAGGGCCGCGCATGATGAGCCGGGTTGCCGGCGTTGCGCCGGATGCCGTCAGGATCGGCTTGCGCGTGCAGGCGCGCGTCGCGCAGGAGGCGGCCGGGCCGCTGCTGGAGTTCATTCCCATGGAGTCGCAATGACGGGCAGCACACAAGCGAAGCGGCGCGGCGCCATCGCCATTCTCGGCACCGGGCTGGCGGGCATGGGCCACGCCGGCGGCCGCACCGAGCAGGAGATCATCGCGCAGGCGGCGCGCGCGGCGGTGACAGCCAGCGGCCTGCGCATGCGGGATATCGACGGCATCATCACCTCCAGCCTGACATCGCCCTGGTGGGTGATGCGCATGGCCGAGTATCTCGGCATCCGGCCGCGCTTCTCCGACAGCACCATGTTCGGCGGCTCCTCCTTCATCGCCGACCTGAACGTCGCGGCGATGGCCATCGAAGCCGGCCAGTGCGACAACGTGCTGATCTGCTACGGCAGCACGCCGCGCAGCGTGCCGAGCAGCTCGCGCATCAACCAGATGCGCGCCGAGCTGGACCCGCAGCCCTACGAGCATCCGTACAAGCCCTTCAACCCGGCGAGCAGCTACGCGCTGGCGGCGGCGCGCCACATGCACCAGTACGGCACCACGCGCACCCAGCTGGCGGAGGTGGCGGTGGCCGCGCGCAAGTGGGCCCGGCTCAACCCGGATGCCTTCTCGCGCGGGCCGCTGAGCGTGGACGACGTGATCAGCGCCAAAATGATTTCCGACCCGCTCACGGTGCGCGATTRCTGCCTGGTCACCGACGGCGCGGGGGCTTTCGTGGTCGCGCGCGCCGACCGCGCGCGCGGCCTGCATGCCAGCCCGGTCTACGTGCTCGGCTGCGGCCATGCGCACTGGCACCGCCAGATCTCCTGCATGGATGACCTGACCGTGACCCCGGCCGCGGCATCGGGGCGCACCGCCTTCGCCGAAGCCGGGCTGACGCCGGCCGATATCGACGTGGTGGAACTGTACGACGCCTTCACCATCAACCCGATCCTGTTCCTGGAGGACCTCGGCTTCTGCGCCAAGGGCGAGGGAGGCGCCTTCGTTTCCGGCGGGCGCATCGAGCCGGGCGGGGCCTTGCCGATGAACACCAACGGCGGCGGGCTGTCCTGCACGCACCCGGGCATGTACAGCATCTTCCTGGTGATCGAGGCAGTCACGCAACTGCGCCGCGAAGCCGGTGCCCGCCAGGTGCGGGACGCCGAGGTCGCCCTGGTCCATGGCAATGGCGGCGTGCTGTCGAGCCAGGCCACGGCCATTCTTTCCACCGCCCTCTGATCTCTCCCTGGGTCTTTCCGAGCCTGACATGACTTCGCATTCCGCCGGTACCACAGCCCCCGCCGTCCTTGCCCCGAGCCCGGACTTCCTCGCCCTGACCCCCGCCGTGCGCTACGGGCGCCATGGCCGCGTGGCGGTATTGCTGATCGACAACCCGCCGGTCAATGGCCTGGGCGACACCGTGCGGCGCGGGCTGTTCGAGGGCCTCGGCATGGCCGCGCAGGACGAAGCCGTCGCGGCGGTGGTCATCCTCGGGGCCGGCAAGGTCTTCTGCGGCGGCGCCGATATCCGCCAGTTCAACACGCCTGCCGCCGCGGCACGGCCCACACTGCGCGAGGTCATCGCGCGCATCGAGGCGTGCGCCAAGCCGGTGGTGGCGGCCATCCACGGCGTGGCGCTGGGTGGGGGCATGGAGCTTGCCCTCGGCTGCCACTACCGCATCGCCACCGCCGATGCCAGCCTGGGCCTGCCCGAAGTCAACCTCGGCCTGGTGCCGGGCGGCGGCGGCACGCAGCGGCTGCCGCGCCTGATCGGCGTGGCCGCGGCGCTGGCGCTGATCCAGTCCGGCCAGCCGGTGCGCGGCGACAAGGCCGTGGCGCTGGGCATGGCCGACGCACTGATCGCGGGCGAGCCCCTGCCTGCCGCCGTGGCGTTTGCCGGGCGCGTGGCGGGTTTGCCGGGCGCCCATCTCGTGATCTCGCGCAAGCCGTGCGCCGATGCCGCGGGCGTGGACTTTGCCGCGTGCCTGGCGGCGGTGAGCCCCAGGGCGCGCAATGCACGGGCGCAGCGCGCCGCCATCGCCTGCGTGGAGGCGGCGGCGCGCTTGCCGGTGGAAGCGGGGCTGGATGCGGAACGCGCGCATTTCGACGAACTGGTGGCGGGGCAGGAATCGAAGGCGCTGCGCCATCTGTTCTTTGCCGAGCGCACGGCGCCCAAGGTCGCYGCCCTGCCTGCCGGAGTCGCCCCGCGCGTGGTGGCGCGCGTGGGCATCCTGGGGGCCGGCACCATGGGCGCGGGTATCGCCATGGCCTTCGCCAACGCCGGCTTCCCGGTGGTCCTGTGCGAGCAGCAGCAGGCCGCGCTGGAGCGCGGGCTGGCACTGATCCGCCACAACTACGGGGTCAGCGCCGCCAGGGGCAAGCTCACGGAGCAGGAGGTCGCGCAGCGCATGGCGCTGATCACGCCAACGCTCGCCGACACGGACCTGGCGCATGCCGACCTGGTCATCGAGGCCGTGTTCGAGGACATGGCCGTCAAGCAGGCCGTGTTCAGCCGGCTCGATGCCATCTGCAAGCCGGGCGCGATCCTGGCCACCAATACCTCCCGCCTGAACATCGATGTCATCGCGGTGGCCACCGCGCGCCCGCAGGACGTGATCGGGCTGCACTTCTTCAGCCCGGCCAACGTGATGAAGCTGCTGGAGGTGGTGCAGGGCAAGCGCACCGCGCCAGAGGTGATCGCTGCCTGCATGACGCTGGCCCGGGCGGTCGGGAAGATTCCAGTGCTGGTGGGCGTATGCGAGGGCTTCGTCGGCAACCGCATGCTCACGCCATACTGGCGCGAAGCCGGCTTCCTGCTGGAGGAAGGTGCTTCGCCGCAGCAGGTGGACGGCGCGCTCACGCGCTTCGGCATGGCCATGGGCCCGCTGGCCATGGCGGACCTGGCCGGCATGGATATCAACTGGGCCACGCGCAAGCGGCTGGCGCCCGCGCGGCCCGCGCACTTGCGCTATTCCAGCGTGGCCGACCGCATCTGCGAGATGGGCCGCTTTGGCCAGAAGACCGCTGCCGGCTACTATCGCTACGAACCGGGCAGCCGCGTGCCGCTGCCCGATCCGGTGGTCGACGAGATCATTCGTGGCTGCGCCGCCGAGGCCGGCATCCGGCGCCGCGATATCAGCGACGAGGAGATCGTGGAGCGCTGCATGCTGGCGCTGGTCAACGAAGGCGCGCGCATCCTGGAGGAGGGAATCGCGCGCTGCGCGGCGGATATCGACGTGGTCTACGTGCACGGCTACGGCTTCCCGGCATGGCGCGGTGGCCCGATGTTCCATGCGCAGTCCGCCGGCCTGGCGCCGACGCTGGAGAAGATCCGCGCGCTCGAGGCCGCCCATGGCGCGCACTGGGCGCCGGCACCCTTGCTGGCAAGGCTGGTAGCGCAGGAACAGCGTGCGTTCGACGCCGGCTGACGGCCTGCCGCGGCGATACCGCGCCCATACCGCGCCCATACCGCGCCGCGCCTGGCTGCTGACCGATCCCCGCGGCCGGGAGCGCTGGCGCGTGCGCGGCGCCGGCCTTCGGTGGCCGGGTTGCCTTCCCGCGCAAGGCGCGCGACACTAGCAGGCATCTTGCTGGTTCATCGTCGTCCGGGGAGACACAATGCAGCGCGCCGCCATGACCGTGGTCCTCTGCCTGTTCGCAGGCATCGCCTCAGCGCAGTCCACCGGCGAGTCGTGCCGGGACAAGATGCAGCGCATCAGCCGCCAGATCGACGCCGCGCGGGCGCATGGCAACCAGGAGCAGCTCGCCGGGCTGGAAACGGCGCTGGCGCAGACCAGGAAGCACTGCACCGACGCCGCGCAGGAACACAAGCACCAGCAGAAGATCGCCCGGCTGCGCGCCAAGGTAGGCGAGCGGGAGGCTGACCTGCAGAAGGCCCAGGACAACCACAGCAGCGCATCCAAGATCGCCTCGCGCCAGCGCAAGCTCGACGATGCGCGCGCGGAGCTGGCCCGCGCCGAGGCGCCCGGTGCGCATTGATCCGCGGCGCGCGGGCCGTTGCCGCGTGCCGGCATGACGGCGTCGCCGCTGCACTCGCGCCTGCCGCCGCCGCTGCGCCGGCTGCTGCGCCCCTTGCTCGATCCGGCCAGGCGCTACCGCCATGCCCGCCTGATCCACGCGGTGCGCGTGGCGCTCGGGCTGCTGGCGTCCATCGTGCTGACCACCGGCATGCGCATCCCGCACGGCGAGTGGGCATCGATCACCCTGCTGGTGGTCATCGGTGGCCTGCAGCACCACGGCAATATCCGCCGCAAGGCGGCTGAGCGCGCCCTCGGCACGCTGATCGGCGCGGCCGGGGGGCTGGCGATCATCGTGCAGCAATCCTATTTCCACATGCCGGTGCTCAGCTATGCGCTGATCGTGATCGCCTGCTCCGTCTGCGCGTATCACGCGATCGGCAAGGGCGGCTATGTCGCGCTGCTGTCGGCCATCACCATTTTCATCGTCGCCGGCCACGGCGAGAACGCCGTCGCCGACGGCCTGTGGCGCGCGGGCGATGTGCTGATCGGCATCGCGGTGGCGCTGCTGTTCTCCTTTGCCTTGCCGCTGCATGCCACCTATACCTGGCGCTACCAGCTGGCCGAGGTGCTGCGCAGCTGCGCGCGCATGCATGGCGCCATCGCCACGGATGCATGCCTGGACCAGGCCGCCCTGCAACGTGCGATGGTCCTGCAGGGCGGCTTGCTGGTGCAGCTGCGCTCGCTGATGCCATCGGTGGCCAAGGAGACCAGGATGCCGATGGCACAGCTGGAGTCGATCCAGCATGCGCTGCGGGTGTGCATCAGCCTGCTCGAGGTGCTGGCGGCGGTCCGCCCGCCGCTGGACGGGGGCGCCGATGACGCGGCCGCGGTCCGGCGCCAGCTGCGCGCGCGGGCGCGGCGCATGCAAGCCATGCTGATCGGGATGGCGCGTGCCCTGGCCTACGGGGTGACCGGGCGGCTGGAGGCGCGGGGCAAGGCCGTGCGCGAAGCGCCGGAAGCAGCGGGCCCGTGGGCGGGCTATATGTCGCTGAACTCGCGGCTGGAGCAGGAGTTTGCGTTGCTCAGGGACGCGCTGGCGGCGGACGCGGACAAATGGAATATCTGAGCGCGGCCGGCGCTCAGTCCACCTGGTCGAACAGCAGCTTCCCGTGCTCGTGCAGCAGTCCCACCAGCCGGTCCGCCACCGGAGAGAGCGCGATGTCCTTGCGGTAGGTGATGCCGAAATTGCGCACCAGCGTGGCAGCCCCCAGCCTGACTTCGACGAGGTCGCCGCCGCTGGCGCGCAGGGTGCGCCGGGAGACGAAGGTCAGCAGCTCGGTGTCCGCCACCACGCGCGGAATCAACGGAATCGAGTTGGTTTCGATCTGCACCACGGGCCGCGGCAGGCTGCGCGATTCCAGCGCATGGTCGAGCCAGGCACGGCTTGCCACGGCCCGGTTCGGCAGCGCCCACCGGTAGCCGGTCAGCGACTCGGGCACCGGCTTGCGGATCCGGAAGATCGGATGCCCCTTGACCGCCGCGACCACCACGGTGTCTTCGAGCAAGGTCTCGCAGTGGAACTCGTCTTCCTGTTCGGGAACGAAGCCGAGCACCACGTCGAGCCGGCCTTCGCGCAATTCGTCGCGCAATTCGTAGTTGTTGCGAATGGTCAGTTGCAGCACCACGTCGGGGGCCTGGCCGAGCAGCATCTTGCAGATGCGCGGCAGCAGGTACTCCGCGCCCAGCGGCCCGCTGCCCAGCCTCACCGTGCCGGCCACGCCACGGGCGATGGCGCCCACCTCGTCGCGCAGCAGGTCCGCTTCCTGCAGCAGGGAGGCCGCGCGGGCGCGCAGCGCGATGCCGGCGGCGCTCAGCTTCTGGCCGCGGCCCTCACGCTCGAACAGCGCCGCCCCAAGGGACGATTCGAGCCGGTCGACGGCCTTGGTCAGGGTTGGCTGGCTGCGATGCACCAGCTCGGCGGCGCGGCGGAAATTGCCGGCATTGGCCACGGCAAGAAAGTACTTCAGGTCGCGCAGATCCATCTCGGCACCTCGGTTGCAGCCGCGGGGGCGATACCCCAACTGATTACTTTTATTTAACAAACGACAAAAATTATAAGCTGGACGGCATCGGTCTGCGGGACAAGAATTCAGCATCGATCCAACGTTCGCTGCCATGTCCTACACCATCCTTGTCACCGCAACCCGTCTCGCACCCGCCGGCGTGCGCCTGCTGGAGGCCGCAGATGCCCGCGTGCACTACCTGGCCAATGCCGACGATGCAGGCGAGGTCGAACGCTTGCTCGCCAGTCTTCCCGTCGACGCCGTCATCTCCCGCACCGTCACGCTCGGCAGGGCTGCCATCCGTTCCTGTCCCACGCTCAAGGTGATCTCCAAGCATGGCGTCGGCGTCAGCAATATCGACGTCGATGCCGCCACGGAGCTGGGCATCCCGGTCTATGTCACGCCCGGCGCCAACGCGCAGTCCGTCGCGGAGCTGACGCTTGGCCTGATGTTCGCCGCGGCGCGTCGCCTCGCGTGGATGGACCGCGAGCTGCACGCCGGCCGCTGGTCGCGTGCGCAGGACGGGATGGAGCTGCACGGCCGCACCATCGGCCTGGTCGGGTTTGGCCAGGTCGCGCAGCGGGTCGCCCGCGTGTGCCTGGCGCTCGGCATGCAGGTCGCTACCTTCGATCCGGGCCTGGTCCGGGGCCCGCTTCCTGTCGGCGACGTGGTGCGCTGCGAGGCGCTCGATGCGCTGCTCGACATCAGCGACGTGGTGAGCCTGCACGTTCCCCTGAACCGCCACACGCGCAATATGCTCGGCGCGCCGCAGTTCTCCCGCATGAAGCGCGGCGGCATTCTCATCAATACCGCGCGTGGCGAAGTCGTCGACGAAGCGGCGCTGGTCCACGCGCTGCGCGGCGGCCAGCTCCATGCGGCCGGGCTGGACACCATGGCCGTCGAGCCGTTGCCCGCCGACAGCGCGCTGCTGACGCTCGACAACGTGGTGCTCACGCCCCACGTGGGCGGCTCCACGCCGGCGGCGCTGGCCGCGATGGCCAGTGAAGCGGCGCGCAATGTACTCGGCTTCCTGCAGGGCACCCCGCCGCCGATCCACGCCTGCGTCAACCCGGGCGCGCTCGACCCGCAAGACCTGCTTTCCGCATGAGGCCRCCGCCTCTGCCAATCCCCACGCAATGCATTCCAAGGAGACCCCGATGAACGCCGAACAGAACCCCACGCCGTCATGGCCGGCCGGATACCGCATCAACCCGGTTGCCGATGGCCCCGCGCCCGCGCTCGTCGCGGCCTTCCGCGAGATGCCGGTGGCAGCCATCGGCGATGCCATGAGCCGCCATATCGGCACCATCGGCCTGCGCCCCTATCACCGGCGCCCGGAGACTGTGCTGTGCGGCCCCGCCGTGACCGTGCGCGTGCGCCCCGGCGACAACCTGATGATCCACAAGGCCCTGATGATGGTCCGGCCGGGCGACGTGCTCGTCATCGACGGCGGCGCGGATGTGACGCAGGCGCTGGTCGGCGGCCTGATGCGCACCACCTGCCTGGCAAAGAAGCTCGGCGGACTGGTCATCGACGGCGCGATCCGCGATGTCCTCGAATGGGCAGAGGACGGCATGCCGGTCTTCGCGCGCGGCAACACGCATCGCGGCCCGAGCAAGGACGGCCCCGGCGAAATCAACGTGCCGGTCTCGTGCGCGGGCATGGCGGTCATGCCGGGCGACCTGATCGTGGGCGACGCGGACGGCGTRATTGCCGTGCCGGCGGCGCAGGCCGCCGACATCCTGCTGCGCACGCGTGCCCACCTGGAGAAGGAGGCGAAGATCCGCGCCGGCAATGCCGCCGGTACGTCGGACCCCGAGCGCTTCGACGCCACCTTGCGCGCCAAGGGCTTGCCGGTCTGAAGGCAGTCCGCCCCCGCAGAGGGGCGCATCCAACACAAGCGGAGACACTCATGCAACGCCGTCGATTTCTTCAAGCAGGCGCCGCGGTCGCGCTGGCCGCCGCGGGCCTGGCTCGCGCGCAAGGCCCCTGGCCGCAGAAGCCCCTTCGCCTGGTGGTGCCGTTCCCGCCGGGCGGCGGCACCGATGCCACTTCGCGCCTGATCGCCGAGAAGCTGACCGTGCTGGAGCGCTGGACCCTGGTGGTCGACAACAAGCCCGGCGCCGGCGGCAACATCGGACTGGACGCGGTCGCCAAGGCGGCAGCCGATGGCTACACGATCGGCATGGGCCAGGCGGCCAACCTCGCCATCAATCCGGCGCTCTATCCGAAGATGCCCTTCGACCCGCTCAAGGACTTCACGCCCATCGTCGGCGTGGCGGCGCAGCCCGTGGTCCTGGTGGTGCGCCAGGACTCGCCGCTGCGCACGCTGGCCGATTTCGTCAAGGCCGCGAAGGCGCGCAATGGCGAGATGGGCGTTGCCCAGGCCGGCAACGGCACGGTCGGGCATCTTGCCGGGGAGATGCTGGCACGGCGCGCCGGGGTGCGGGTCCTGCAGGTGCCATACAAGGGGGCGGGCCCCGCCATGACCGACCTGCTCGGCGGGCAGGTGGACGCGTACTTCGGCAATACCGTGTCGGTGATGCCGCAGCTGCTGGCAGGCAAGATCCGCGCGATCGCGGTCACCTCCGCGCAGCGCCTGCCTGCGCTGCCGTCGGCTCCCACGATCGCCGAGCAGGGCTTCGCCGGCTTCGAGGCGACCACATGGCTGGGGCTGGTCGGCCCCTCGGGCCTGCCGGCCGAAATCACCGCAAGGCTTTCCGCGTCGACCATCAAGGTGCTGGCACGCCCCGATGTGCAGCAGAAGCTGGCGCAGGAGGGCAGCATCGCCACGCCCACCACGTCGTCGCAGTTCGCCGCCCATATCCGCGCGGAACACGCCAAATGGGGCGCGCTGATCCGCGAGGCACAGATCAAGCTCACCTGAAGCGGATGCCGGCGACACGGCACCACAAGGCAATTGAAGAAGCCAGAAAGGAGACAGACCATGCAACGCACACACGCCAACGCACCGACGCCGCAGCGCCACGCGCCTGCCCGCATCGGCGCCGCCCTGCGCCGGTTCTTGCTGGGCGCGATGCTCGCCGGTCCGGTATTCGGCGCCGCGGCCGCGACGGATCCGATGCCCACCGCGCAGGACCCGCGGCTGGTCGAGGTGGCCAGCTCGGACCGCGTCGTCAACGCCGTGGCGACCACGCCGGATGGCCGCCTGTTCGTGTCGATGCCGCAGGTGGAGGGACCCGGCGCGCAGGTCGCGGAGCTGAAGGACGGCAAGTTCCTGCCCTACCCGAACCTGGAATGGAGCCTGTGGAAGGACGCCGCGGATCCCCGCACTACGCTGCTGCACGTCAACACGGTGCGCATCGGCCCCGACGGCGACCTGTGGGTGGTGGACGCCGGCGGCCCGCGCGTAGGCGGCAAGGCCGTGCCCGGGGCCGCGAAGATCGTGCAGATCGACGTCGGGACCAACCGCATCCGCCGCATCTACCAGGCCGACCCCGCCGTGGTCCGCGAATACAGCTACTTCAACGACATCCGCTTCAACGGCAACACGGCTTATATCAGCGATGCCGCCGCCATCCATCCCGCCGTCGTCGTGCTGGACCTGGCCAGCGGCAAAATGCACCGCACGCTGGAAGATCATCCGTCCACCGTGGCCGCGCACGCGATGATCGCGGACGGCGGGCGCGTGATCACGCTGAAGGACCCGATCCCGGACAGCACCGGCAAGCCTACCAGCAGCAAGTACGTCAACATCGACCAGCTCGAAGTCAGCCCCGACGGCAAGTGGCTGTACTTCCAGCCGATCGGCGGCCCGCTGGCACGGGTGCCGACCGCGCTGCTCGACGATCCGGGCGCGCCCAAGGCGGCCGTTGCCGCGGCCGTGGAAAAGGTGGCCGACACATGGATGGCGGCGGGCAGCGCGATCGATGCCGCCGGCAACATCTATATGTCGAAGGTCACCAACCGCAGCGTGATGAAGATCGCGCCGGACGGCACGGTTTCCACGCTGGTCGCGGACCCGCGGCTGACCTGGATCGATGCCATGTGGGTTTCCAACGACGGTGACCTCTACATGCCGGCGGCCCAGCTCGACCGCACCTCGGCGAACCTGGCGGGCGCCCCGGCGCAGATCACGTATCCGGTGAAGATCTACCGCCTGGCCATCCGGCAGAAGCCGGCCGGCAACGACCACAAATAGCAAGCCGCCGGACTGCGGACTGCAGATTGCAGACAGCAGATTGCAGGCAGCGGCATGGCGGCCCGGCGCGAGATGCACCATGCGCGCGCCGGGCCGAAGCACCGAAGCACCGAAGCAGGAGATCCCTATCCATGGACAGAATCGATTGCGCCGTCATCGGCGCCGGCGTGGCGGGCCTCGCCATCGCCAGGGCCCTGGCGGCCGCGGGGCGTGAGGTCGTCATCCTCGAAGCGGAGGCGGCCTTTGGCACCCACACCAGCGCGCGCAACTCGGAAGTCATTCACGCCGGCATCTCGTATGCGCCCGGATCGCTCAAGGGGCGGCTCTGCGTGGCCGGCAAGGCCGCGCTCTACGCGTATTGCCGCGAGCGCGGCATCGGGCATCGGCAGATCGGCAAGCTGATCGTCGCGGTGGAGCCGCAGGACCTGGGCGAACTGCCGAAGTACGTGGAGCTCGGCCGCGCGCAAGGCGTGACCGACCTGCGCATCATCGGGGCCAGCGAGGCGCGCGACCTGGAAGCGGAAGTCCGCTGCGCCGGCGCATTGCTGTCACCCTCGACCGGCATTGTCGACAGCCATGGGCTGATGCTCTCGTACCTGGGCGATGCGCAGGGCGACGGCGCCGCGCTGGCGCTCAACAGCCCCGTGCAGGGCGGCGAAAGCACGCGCGACGGCATCGTGTTGCGGGTGGGCGGCGCCGAGCCGATGGAGGTGCTGTGCAGCACGGTGATCAATGCCGCCGGGCTCGGCGCCCAGCGCGTTGCCGCCGCCATCGCGCAGATGCCTGCGGAGCGGATTCCCCGCCTGTACTACGCCATCGGTCATTACTTCACGCTGGCGGGCAGGTCGCCGTTCCGGCGCCTGGTCTATCCCACGGGCAGGGAGGGCGCGCTGCGCGCCCATGTCACGCTCGACCTGGGCGGCCAGTGCAAGTTCGGCCCTGACCTCGACTGGCGCGACGGGGTGGACTACCGCTTCGACGAGAGCCGCAAGCCGCGCTTCCTGGAGGCCGTGCGCCACTACTACCCGGGCCTGCGCGACGAGGACCTGCAGCCCGGCTACACGGGCATCCGTGCGCGCCTGGCAGGGCCCGGCTCGTCCATGCACAACACCGCGACGGACTTCGTCATCCAGGACGCATCGGCGCACGGCGTCCGCGGGCTGGTCAACCTGTTCGGCATCGAGTCCCCCGGGCTGACCGCCTCGCTGGCGCTCGGCGACCATGTCCGGGAGCTGGCGGGCGCGTGACGGGGGCCTGGCCACCGTGGTGCCGGCAGGCCGGCCCCGCGCGCATATGTTGGCGCTGCCTACCGCTTGCGCTGCAGGAATTCGTTCATGAAGCGCTGCGGCTCCCCGGTATCGAAGGCGCTGCCGAACTCGCCCACGCTGTCGTTGATGGAGACATCCAGCGGGGCGTCTTCCCATGCGCGCAGCAGGCGCTTCTGCTGGCGCACCGCGGTCGGACCGAAGCTGGCAAGCAGCGAGGCGACGCGCTGCACTTCAGCATCCAGCTCCGCCAGCGGCACGACCTTGCTGACCAGGCCCCAGGCCAGGGCTTCCTTCGCATCCGATATCTCGCCGGTCAGCAGCATCCATGCGGCGCGCGCGTTGCCGATCAGGCGCGGCATGAGGGCGGCGTGGATCACCGAGGGGATGCCCACCTTGACCTCGGGCATGCCGAGCTGGGCGTTGTCCGCGGCGATGCGGATATCGCAGGCCAGCGCCAGCTCCAGGCCGCCGCCCAGGCACCAGCCCGGCATGCGGGCGATCACGGGCGCGGGAAAGTGCCGCAGCGCGTCGCACAGGCCGCGCAGGCCGCTGATGAAGGCCTCGCCGCTGGCGCGCGTCAGGCTGGCCATTTCCTTGATGTCGGCGCCGCCGATAAAGCCTTTTTCTCCCGCGCCCTGCACGATCAGCACGCGGATATCGGCGCGGCCGGCGAGCGTGCCGACGGCTTGCGTGAGCGCCGCGATCACCGGCGTGCCGAGGATGTTCAGCGAGCCGGCTTCGCGGATGGTGAGGGTGGCGATGCCGCGCTCGTCGACCTCGACGCCGGCGTGCTTGCCGGTGGTCTTGTCCTGGGTGGTGTCTGTCTGTGTCATGGGTCCGGCTTACTGGAGTTTGGTGAAATGGATCTCTTCGACGACCTTTTTCCAGTGCGCGTTCTGGCCGCGGATCAGGTCGCCGAAGGCCTTGCGGGTCATCGGGCTGGGGATGGCGCCCTGTTTTTCGATGGCGGTGACGACTTCCGGATCGGCCAGCACGCGGCGCACCGCGTCGTTAAGCTGGTCCAGGATCGGCGCGGGCGTGCCCGCGGGCGCGCCGAGGCCGAACCACGACGGGTTGTTCATCGCCGGCAGCCCGGCCTCGGCATAGGTCGGCACATTGGGCAGCGCCTTGAGGCGCTGCTTTGCCGCCACCGCCAGCGGGCGCAGGCGGCCGCCCTGGATCAGGCTGGAAGAGGAAGGGATGTTGTCGAACACCACCTGGATCTGTCCCGCCACCGCATCGTTGAGCGCGGGGCCCAGGCCCTTGTAGGGCACGTGGAGCATCGTGGTGCCGGTCTCGTTCATGAACAGCTCGCCGTTCATGTGGCTCAGGCCGCCGTTGCCGGAGGAGCCGAACGAGTATTTGCCCGGGTTGGCCTTGAGCAGCCTGACGAAGGCGGGCAGGTCGGCGGCCGGGAAGGCGGGATTGACCACCAGCACGTTGGGCACGTCGGCCAGGTTGCTGATGGGGTCGAAGTCCCTGACCGGATCGTAGGCGTTCTTCGCGTACACATTGGGATTGACCGCGTGCGAGCTTTCCACCTCCATCACCAGGGTATAGCCGTCCGCCGCTTGCTTGGCGGCGTAGGCGCTGCCTACCGCGCCGCCTGCGCCGGGACGGTTTTCCACCACCACGGGCTGCCTGAGCACGGCGCCGAGGCGGGTGCCGACGATGCGCGCGATGATGTCGGTGGTGCCGCCGGCGGCGTAGGGCACGATCAGCTTGACGGGCTTGTCGGGATACGTGGAGGCGCCGGCGCCGCTGGCGAGGGCAAGGCCGCCGACCAGGGTGGCGGCGAGGATATGTGTGTTCAAGCGTTGTCTCCGGATAAGGGTGTGTCTTGGTGTTGTGGCGCCGGTGTCCGGCGTTGCCCGCTGCCGCGCGGTGTCGCGCATCATGCGTGGGCCGGCATGTCGTGCTCGCCGAGCAGGGGAGGTGCCGCGCGCGCAGGTGCGCCGTCACTGGCCAGCATGGGATTGCGGATCATCGGCACGGGCCCGAGCGTGGGGTGCTCGGCGGTCTGCACCAGCCGGCGGTGCACTACCTGCGGATGGGCGAAGACCTCCTCCATCGAGTTGATCGGTCCCCACGGCACGCCGGCGGCGTCGAACGCATCGGTCCAGGCCTGGCGTTCGCGCGTCGGGAAGACATCGGTGAGGACCTGGCGCAGCGCGGGCAGGTTGGCGATGCGCGCGGAGTTGGTGGCGTAGCGATCGTCCGTCGCCAGCGCGCCGAGCCCGGCCACTTCGCAGAAGCGGGCGAACTGGGCATCGTTGCCGATGGCCAGGATGAGATAGCCGTCGGCGCAGCGGAACACTTCGTACGGTGCGCAGTTGGGGTGGGAATTGCCGCTGCGCCGCGGTGCGCGACCCGACACCAGGTAGTTCGAAGCCTGGTTGGCATTGAGCGCCACGGCGACATCCAGTAGCGCGATGTCCAGGTATTCGCCCGCGCCGGTGGCGTGCCGGCGAAACAGCGCCGCCAGCACGGCCGAGGTGGCGTACATGCCGGTGGTCAGGTCCACCACCGCCACGCCGGTGCGCAGCGGGCCGGCGCCGGGCTGGCCGTCGGGGTGGCCGGTATAGCTCATCAGGCCGCCCATGCCCTGGAAGACGTAGTCGTAGCCGGGCTTGTCGGCCATCGGGCCACTCTGGCCGAAACCGGTGATCGACAGGTACACCAGGCGCGGATTGAGTGCCCTGAGCGTTTCGTAGTCCAGCCCGTAGCGGCGCAGCGTGCCGACCTTGTAGTTCTCCACCAGCACGTCCGCTTCCAGCGCGAGCTGGCGGATCTGCGCGGCGCCCTCGGGCGTGGTGTAGTCGATGGCAACGGAGCGCTTGCCGCGGTTGCAGCAGATGAAGTAAGCGGAGAGGCTGTCGTCGCCGGCGGGATCCTGCAGGTAGGGCGGCCCCCAGCCGCGCGTGTCGTCGCCGTGGCCGGGGCGTTCCACCTTGGTGACTTCTGCGCCGAGGTCGGCGAGGTTCTGCGTGCACCAGGGGCCGGCCAGTATCCGGGACAAATCCAGCACCTTGATGCCGGCCAAAGCCTGATGAAGCATGGGTTCTCCGCAAGACTGATGGTGATGATGCGGGCGAGTGTAGCGACGGCCCCGCGGGCGGGCCAGTTCATAGTTTTGAAAGAAGCGTTCGCGGAATTCGAAGGAAGGCGCGCCTGCAACCGGGCACAGCCGGGCGCCCCGGACGCATTCATTTCCTAGCCTTGTGCGGCACGCGCTACACTTGAGCTGCCGCGCCCGCGATCTGGGTGCGGCAAGCCTGCGCCTGGCGCGGCTCATTTCCCGACCTCACCCCCCCTTGCGAGGAGATGCACCATGGCTACGACCTCAAATCCGTTTACCGATTTCAGCAAGTTGCTAGAGCAGTTCAAGCTTCCCGGCGTCGACATGACCTCGGTGATCGAAGCCCGGCGCAAGGATATCGATGCGCTGACGGAAGCGAACAAGGTTGCCTACCAGGGCATGCAGGCGCTGGTGCAGAAACAGACGGAGATCCTGAGCAAGACCATGCAGGAGATCCAGACGGCCGCGCAGCATATGTCCACGGGCGGCAATCCGGCGGAAGCCATGGCCAAGCAGGGCGAGTTCGTGCAGCAGGGACTGCAGAAGGCCTTCAACAATATGCGCGAGCTGGCCGAGATGGCGCAGAAGTCGCAGGCCGAAGCGCTGGCGGTGATCACCAAGCGCGCCGAGCAGAATATCGAAGAAGCCAAGAACCTGATGAAGGGCAAGTAAGCACGGGCGGATGCCGGCGGGCGCGAACCAGGTTCCCGCCCGGCGCCTGCCGCCGTGTCCCGCGCACGGCCTTCCCGGCGCGGATCGCGCCGGCCCCGGCGGGCCGGTCCGCGTGCTCAAGGAAAGGCAAGCCACATGCTCGCGATTACTGGTGCCGACCCCCGATGGGGCTGGGCGCTGGCATCCTGATCACGCCGCGATTGCCGGGCTACACCGTGGCGGTCTGCCTGAGCGTGACCGGTCTGCCGGGTTTGTCCGGCGGCCGCGGGCCAGGGCAGTCGAAGCAATTCCTCAGACCAGGCCAAGAGCGCGCAGCTTTGCGTCCGCCGCCGAGTAGGGCCGTTCGCAGATGATCTTGTCCGAGTTCGCGGCAAACTCGAACGTCGCCGCCATTCGCACGCGGAACTTCCGGCCGGTTGGCTCGAAGACCTTGCCGTTCGCCTTCAGCGGGCCGAGGTGCGTGCCAGATAGCCAGAATTCAACGAGAACAGTGTCATCGTCCGCGGCGATGGCGATGATCTCATTGGCAAGGTCGGGGAAGGGGATGCGCGAGGAATCGAAGTAACCCCGGACCTGCTCCTCGCCGTCAAACACGACCCCCGTAGCGTGCATTTCATACCGGGGGTGCTGGAATGTGTTGATCACGGCGTCCCACTCGTGGGTGCATTCCAGTGCCATGTGGTCGCGCACGGTCTGAATGCGCGCGGCGCTCAAAGTATCGGTCATCCTTGTTCTCCGTCGGATATGTCTAGGGTAATGATGGGCGGCTCGAGTCGGGCCGCCGCGAGAATTGGTGCTGAACTGCCCGGGCGTTGCCTGTCGGCCGATCGCGCGACGGCATGGCCCTGTCCGGCTTTTAGCGAAGCAGACGCCACCCGCCATCCACGGTGAACTCCCCGCCGGTGATATAGCCTGCTTCGTCCGATGCCAGGAATGCGATCAGATTGGCGACATCCTCGGCCCGTCCCTGGTCGCCGAGCGGAATCTGGCGTCCGTTCGGCCTGGGGTCTGCGCCGCCCGCGGCCTGGCGTTGCTGGTATTGGGTGAAGATGCTCTCAAGCATCGGCGTGGACGTCTTCCCGGGATGCACTGAGTTGCAGCGGATCTTGTTGCCGTTTTCCGCGCCGGCCAGGGCAACCGTCTTGGTCAGCTGTGTGACCGCCCCTTTGCTGGCGCCGTACGCGACACTTTGCGTTGTCGGGTAGTAGGCACCCACTGAAGCCAGGTTGATGATCGAGCCTGCACCGGTCTGCCGCATCGCGGCCATCGCCTCGCGGCATCCCAGGAAGGTCCCGTCGAGGTTGACCGAAAGCACGCGGCGCCAGTCGTCGAGCGTGGTCTTGGCCAAGGTGCCATTGACGACGTCGCCAACGATGCCTGCCGCGTTGACCAGCACATCAAGCCTGCCATGCCGGTGCAGAATGGCTTGGACGGTGTGCGCCCAGCTCGATTCGCTGGTCACGTCGAGCGGCACGAACTCGCCGCCAATTTCCGCGGCGACCTTTGCACCGTTGCTGCTGGCCAGGTCGGCAATCACCACTGTTGCCGCGCGCTGGGCCAGCAAGCGCGCCGTGGCGGCTCCGATGCCGGACGCGCCACCAGTGATCAGGGCTACTTTCTCCGCGAACTGCGCCATTTTCCTGTCTCCTGTTTGTTGTTCTGCAGTCTCTTTCCAGTTTGCGAGCCTCGTTTTCGTCAAACTGAAGAAACGTTTCCACAGATGGATTGCATTGTTGTTCCGGGTTTAAATCGCAACAATCATGGTAAACACTAGCCTTGTTGGCGGGCCTGTTGATGATATATTGTAAAAACGTTTCTGCAAGGGCAGGGCAGACTTTTCAAGATCACTAGGAGACACCGATGAGTTATCTGTTTGGCGCGGTTCGGCAGCTTGGTTACGTCGTGAACGACATTGAGAAAGCAATGGCGCACTGGACGGAGAAGCTCGGTGTCGGGCCCTGGTTCTACAAGGAAGACGTTGGTACGACCGAGTTTCGCTACTACGGCAAGAATTCGACGCCGCCCAAGCTCTCCATCGCCCTGGCAAACTCGGGGGATCTGCAGATCGAACTGATCCAGCAGCGAGATGACGCGCCCTCGCTCTACCTGGACTCATTGAAGCGAAGCGGCGAGGGCGCGCAGCACATCGCGTACTGGACGGAAGACCGCTTCGACGAGATCGTCGGCCGGCTTCTGGACGCCGGCTACGTGGAGGGGCATGGCGGCCGCATGGGGTCGCGGGGTCGCTTTGCCTATTTCGTCAACCCCGACCTGCCTAGCGGGATGTTCGAGATCTCGGAAATGGCCGGCGGCAAGGCCGAATATTTTGCCGAGGTGAGGCGTGCCGGCCTCGCCTGGGACGGCAAGGGCGAGGCCATCCGGCTGATCGGCGCCCCGCGATAGTTGCCATCCGGGGCTGGAGCGTTCCGCGAGGGGCGCTCTGACCTCGGGGCGGGACGATCTCTGCCTCCACGAGTGCGCGTCATCCGGTGAGCTAGAATGCTCGGCATTCATATAAGACGTTACTCAGCCTGAACCCGCTGCCTCGCGGCGCACGTTGGGGCAAAAGGAGAGAATCGATGTTGCAGTCCCGTGCACTGCCTGAACATGTGTGGCGCAGCGTGTCGCACCAGACTGTGTCGGGTGTTTGGTCGAGCATGCGCGTGGCCCCGGGCGCTTTGGCCAGCCAGCGCACAACGATGCACGCCAAATGAAGCCGCGCATCACGATCCGGGAGGTGGCAAAGGAAGCGGGCGTCTCCATTGGCACGGCTTCGCGCGCGCTCAATCGTGCAGGGCGGGTGAGCGAAGCCGCCATTGCCGCTGTCACCAAGGCCGCGACCCGCCTGGGGTATGAGCCGGACGCCATTGCCCAGAGCATGCGCACGCGCTCGTCGGGAGCCATCGGCATCCTGGTCTCCGATCTGTCGAACCCGCTTTACGCACGCATCATCATCTCCATCGAGGCGTCCCTGCAGGCCGCGGGCTACGCGCTGCTGATCGCGAGTACGCATAACGATGGCAAGCGCGAGAAGAACCTGATCGACCTCTTTCGCCGGCGACGGGTGGACGGGCTGATCCTTGCCCCTTGCGATGCAGAGAATCCAAGGATGCTGGAGCAGCTTTCGCAGGAAATGCCGGTCATCGCCCTTGACCGGGACCTTTCCGTGGTCGGAACCGGTGTTCATGTCGATCACTATGGCGGTGCCATGCAGGCGACCCGCTATCTGCTGAACCTGGGGCATACGCGCATCGCGTTATTGACGCCTGGGAGTGCGCTTCGACCCGGGCGGGAGCGGATTGCCGGATTCACGGATGCGTACAAGGAGCGCGGGCTCAAGCCCGCGCCCAAGCTCATCCGTTCGGAGAAATCGGCGATGGAATTCGCTTTCAGCGAAGCGCTGTCGCTATTGTCCGGTCCGGATGCCCCCACCGCATTCCTGTGTCTCGGGACGCGGATCCTGTCGGGCGTGCTCCAGGCGCTGCGGCACACCGGCAGGGTTGTGCCGGATGACGTGAGCGTGATCAGTATCGGCGATACCGATCTCTCGCAACTGTTCAGCCCATCGATCACCTCGTTGACCTGGGACCTCGACGTAGTCGGCACGGTCCTCTCCCAGATCATGCTCAAGCGCCTGGAGAAGGATGCGGAGGTCGAGCCGGAGACGATCGCCATCACGACCCAGCTCGTTCTCAGAGAGTCTTGCGGGCCCGTTGCCGCCAGCCGCAAGAAGACCACGGCATAGACATTCCCGACCCCGACGGAACCCGGACAGCGCCGCTTCGAACTGAAGCGGTTTTTTTGTCCTGCATCCACTTGCCCAAACGGTAGAAACGTTTCTACAATGATCATGCCAACGGCGTCGTAGCCTTCGGACACGAGGTCGCGCCAGAACTATTTCGACAGGAGACATGCATGAAAGCTGCGATTCGCAACGAGACCGGACTGGTCATTGCAGATATCGAGATCCCTCGCCCCAAAGCCACCGAAATCCTTGTGAAGGTGCGGGCGAGTTCCCTGAATCGCGCAGACCTGTCGCTCGTCGATGGCAAGTCGCACGGCTCCGTCGGGGGCCCCGGCACGGTCCTGGGTCTTGAGTGGTCTGGTGACGTGGTCGAAGTGGGAGAGGCGGTCACCGCATACAAAGCCGGCGACAAGGTCATGTGCTCCGGCATCGGCGGGTTCGCCGAGTATGCCGTCACGGACTGGCGTCGCGCTTTCCCGTTTCCGGCGGCCGACATGGACTATGAAACCGCCGCCTGTCTCTGTGTCGCGCTGCGAACGACGCACACGGCGATGCGGCAGACCGCGCAACTGGAAGCGGGCCAGTCGGTCATGGTGCTGGGGGCATCGTCCGGCGTCGGCCTGATGAGTCTCCAGGTGGCCAGGCACTTCGGCGCGAGCCTGGTGATCGGCACCTCGACCAAAGCGGACCGGCGTGATCGGCTGGCCGGGTTCGGTGCCGATGTCGCGCTCGACAGCAACGATCCGGGCTGGGTGAAAAAGGTGCTCGAGCTCACGGACGGCCGCGGCGTCGACCTTCTCGTCGACTTCCTGGCGGGGCCGCTGATCAACGACAGCATGCGCGCCGTGGCCATAGTAGGGCGGATCGTCAATATCGGCCGGATGGCGGGAGAGAGCGGAACCTTCGATTTCGATCTTCACTCGATGCGCCGGATCCAGTATCTCGGCATGACGTTCAGGACCCGCTCGGTCGAAGACGTGGGGGCGATCGCAGAGCGCGTGCGCAAGGACTTCTGGCCCGCACTCGCGCGTGGGGAGCTGCGCCTTCCCATCGATGTGCGGCTGCCGCTCGATCGCGTGGCGCAGGCGTGCGAAATGATGCGCGAGAACACACATTTCGGGAAGATCGTCCTCACCCAGGATTCCTGAGCGACCTGGCTGGCAGACGTCCCGAATGCCGGTCCGCCGCCGATAGTCTCCGGACCCAGGCCGGGCGGGGATACCGGATCTCCCTGGYCGCCTGCACCGGAGTGCCTTTGCGCACCCGGCATCAAATTCCCCGCGGGTTTACCACCATTTGATCGTAAAGGCTGTCACCGCAAAATATGTGGAAACGTTTTACCTTGTTCCATCGACATGATAAGTGCCACGATCAGAAGTCTGATCAGAAATCTGAAAAGAGTGGTGCACCGCCCCACAAGTTGGAGACAGAAATGAAGAAGCTCAGCGCCCTCACCTTGCTCACTGCGATCACCCTGTCCGTTGCGGCTCAAGCACAGGGCGAAGTGGCGTATCCCAGCAAGCCGATCCGCCTGATTGTTCCCACGGCGCCAGGCGGCGGTGGCGATGTGTTTGCCCGCATCCTGGCGGACCAGGTCGGCCGTCGCCTGAAGCAGCCACTGGTGGTCGAGAACAATGCCGGCGCCGGCGGCACGATCGCCATCGGGCAACTGGCGCGCGCCACCCCGGATGGCTACACGATCGGCCTTGGCACGATGACCACGACCACGCTCGCGCCCGCCGTGTACCAGGCCTTGCCATACGACCCGGTCAAGGACCTGACCACGATCGCTCGCGTTGGCACATCGCCAATCATCCTGGTCGCCACCAAGGACTTTCCCGCCAACAACCTGAGGGAATTCGTGGCGGTAGCGAAAAAGAGCCCGACACCCATCCAGTTCGGCACGTGGGGGCCCGGCTCCACCGGGCACTTCTGTGCCGAGGTCCTTGCCCAGAAGACTGGCATCAAGCTCGACCATATTCCGTTCAAGGGGACCTCCCCGGTGGTTACCGCAATGCTCGGCGGCATCGTGAAGGTGGGCTGGCTGGACATTGGCAGCGGCACTTCCGCGGTCAGGTCCGGGAAGATCAAGGCGCTGGCCATGTGCACCCGCCGCAGCGCGAATTTCCCCAACGTCGCGACGTACAAGGAGCAGGGCGTCGATTTCGACCAATGGACCGGCTGGGCCATGTTTGCTCCGGCGGGCCTGCCCAGGGCGATCGCAGACAAGCTTGCCGCAGCGGTTCAGCAAGCGCTGAAGGATCCGGCCGTGACCAGCAAGATGGCCGATCTCGGCATTACGCCGGACTTCGTGCCAGGCAGCGAGCAAGCCGCGATCAACGCCCGCGATATCGAGGTCTGGAAGCGGATCGCGCGCGAAGCAAATATCACGCTGGAGTAGGCAGGCGCCGGATGCGGTGGCCGGGCCGCCGGGTGGCTGGCCACCGCCATGTGCTGCACCAGCAGGCGATCATTCCATAGGAGGTTGAGATGGCACTACCGAAGGTTGTTACGCATCAGGACCGTTTGCTGACGGTCAATATCCATGAGTCGCAAGAGTTCCCGGGATCCGAACCGGGCTCCACGATCATCCCCTTGTTTCTCGACCGCGAGAACGGCGTCTGGGTGCTGTATGGCAAGTTCGAGCCGGGCACGACGCTGCCGCCGCACTTCCACACCGGCACCGTGCATTTCTTTACGACCAAGGGGCAGTGGAACTATGTAGAGTACCCGGCCGACCCGCAAACCGCGGGTAGCTACCTTTACGAGCCCGGTGGCTCGGCGCATACGTTTTCAGTGCCGGCCGATGCCAAGGAGCCGGCCGAGGGCTTCATGGTGGTGTACGGCGCCAACGTCATCTTCTCCGACGGGGAATACCAGAGTGTCCGGGATGCCGGAGCCATCGAAGAAGGCATTCTTGCCGCGGCCCGGCAGGCAGGCCYCCCCGTGCCCCGCTATATCCGGCCCAAGGGCGGCGCGGAGTTTTCGCGGGACTGACTCTCGATAGTTCGAAATGCGCTTCCCCATGCGTGCCCTGGGACAGGGCATGCGCGGTCGGCGCACGCTGCGCAAGGCGTGGTCGATCGATCCTCACCGATAAGAAAACAACGGAGACAAGTGTCATGAAGAAGTCCCTCTGCTTGGGTCTCTTGGCCTTATGCGCGGCGTTCGCTGGCACTGCCATGGCCGAAACCCCCGATGAATACCCGGCGCGTCCCGTCAAGCTGATCGTGCCGTCGGCGGCGGGCGGCGGCGCGGATGCGTTCGGTCGGCTGCTCGGCGAGCAGCTCGGCAAGCGACTCAGGCAGTCGTTCGTGGTGGAGAACATCGCAGGGGCCGCAGGCACGATCGCGATCGCGCAGCTCGCTCATGCCAAGCCGGATGGCTACACGATTGCGCTGGGGACGATGACCACTACCACGCTAGCGCCCGCGGTCTATCATCAGCTGCCCTACGATCCCGTCAAGAGCCTCACCACGCTGGCGCGGGTTGGCACGTCGCCGATCATTCTCGTGGCGACAAATGATCTGCCTGCAAACAACCTCAAGGAGTTCATCGAGCTGGCCAGGAAGAGTCCCAGGCCCATTCAGTTCGGTACCTGGGGTGCGGGCTCGACCGGCCATTTCTGCGCGGAGGTGCTTGCGCAAAAGACCGGCATCAAGCTCGATCACATTCCGTTCAAGGGCGGCGCCGCCGTCATGACGGCGATGATGGGCGATGTCGTGAAGGTGGGCTGGCTCGATATCGGCTCGGGAACCGCGGCAGTGAAGACCGGCAAGATCAAGGCGCTTGCCATGTGCACCCGGCGTACGTCGAACTTCCCGAACGTGGCGACGTACAAGGAGCAGGGGGTTGATTTCGACCAGTGGACCGGCTGGGCCATGTACGCCCCCGCAGGCGTCCCGAAGCCGTTCGTCGAAAAGCTCTCGGCTGCGCTCAGGGATGCGCTGCAGGACCCCGCCGTCAAGGCCAGGATGCTTGACTGGGGCATTACCCCGGACTACCTGGCCGGCGAAGAGCAGGCAGCCGTCAATGCCCGCGAGATCGAAGTCTGGAAGCGGGTTGCCAGGGAAGCGAATATCACGCTCGATTGATCGACATCGGCAGGCGCAAGTCAGGCCGGAAATCAGGCCGGAAATCAGGGCGAAAATCAGGTCGAAGACGCCGGATCGACCACAAGCGGGCCGCAGCTCTCCGGGGGTGYGGCCCTATGCTTTGCGGCGCGTTCCAGTCAGTGCGCTGGGGTATACTTTCGGCATGAAGCGACCTGTCCAAATCCGCGATGTGGCCAAGCTAGCCGGGGTATCGGCGAGCAGCGTGTCGCGCGCCCTGAATCGTGACCGCTACGCCAGCGAAGAACTCCGCGCCCGGGTTGCGGACGCCGTGGCAACGCTGGGGTACGAGCCGAATTCGCTGGCCCAGAGCCTGCGCAACCAGTCCAGTCGTACCATCGCATGCATGGTTTCCGACGTGACCAATCCAATGTACGCGGAGATCGTCGGCGCGGCGGAGCTTCGGTTCCAGGAAGCCGGATACCTGATGATCGTGGCGAATTCGCGCAATGGCACGAAGGAACTCGAACTCCTGAACATGTTCAGGCGCCGGCGCATGGATGGCCTGCTGCTGACCGTGGATGACGATACGCGTGAGGATGTGCTCGATGCCATGCGGGGTGCGGAAGCGCCCCTTGTGCTGCTGGATCGCGACAGTCCCCTGTCTTGCGATCGCGTCACGGTGGATCATCGGCAAGGCGCGCGTTCAGCGATCGCGTTTCTTCTCAGCCTCGGGCAYCGGCATATCCTGCTGGAGACGCCGCCGGCGAGTGTCCGGCCGGGCCGCGAGCGCATCGCGGGCGCGCAAGAGGCAGTTCAGGCGGCCGGCCTGCCGTTGTCGGTACTCACGGTCATCGAGCATGCCGACCCTTCGCAGACGCGCGTATTCAGCGACGTTCTGCACGAGTTGTCGAAGCCAGCGCGGCCGACCGCCATCGTTTCGCTCGGCACGGAGATGCTCGCGGGTGCCCTGGCGGCAGTGGAAGCGAGTCGCCTCAGGATTCCGGAGGATATCTCGGTCATCAGTATCGGCGACACCGTCCTGGCACAGTTTGCCGCGCCCGGCATCACCGCGCTGCGCTGGGACTTGAAGCAGTTCGGCCGYACGGCGGCGGAACTGCTGCTGGATCGCATCGAGGGCCGCGGCGGCGACAGCAGGACGGTGATGTTCCCGACCGAACTCCTGCTGCGACGCTCGTGCATGCCGCCGCCGGAAGCTCAGCGCATATAGGCGCCCCCGTTCACATCGAGCGTGCTGCCGGTCATGTACGACGACAGGTCCGAGGCAAGGAACAGGCACGCGCCCGCGATCTCGCCGGCGCTCCCGGCGCGGCCGAGCGGCCAGCTCCCCGCCGCGGCATGCAGGACATCCTCCGGCGTATTGGTGCGAGAGAAGTCGGTGACGATCAGCCCAGGCGTGATCGCATTCGCGCGGATGCCGTCGGGACCCAGTTCCCGGGCGAGTGCACGGATGTAGCCGAGCACGCCGGCCTTCGCCGCGCAGTAGTGCGCGCCGCCAAATACCCCGCCGCCTTGCTGCGCCGACATTGACGACACGGCGATGATCGAGCTGGCCTTCTGGCTCCGCATGGCCGGGATCGCCGCCTGGGAGAGCTGCATGGTGCCTCTGAGCACAACGTCGGTGACCCGCAGGTAGTCCTGCAGCGTGATGTCGGCCGCGCAGACCTTCTGCGTGAGGCCGGCGTTGTTGATCAGGACATCGATGTGCCCGCCCGAAGCACCCCATTCCCGCACCTCGCTGATAGCGGCGAGGCAGGATTCCATGCTCGTAACGTCGCAACGAACCCCCAGGGCCACCGGCTCGCCCCGGGCGACATCGCGCGCGGCCTCCCTGACCTCGTCCTCGTCGAGGTCGAGCAGCGCCACCCGCGCGCCGTGTTCGATGAAGAGCCTGGCAGTTGCCCGTCCGATTCCCTTGGCGCGGCCCGCGCCGGAGATCACGGCGGTCTTCCCGGCAAGCAGTTTCCCGGTCATGGTTCTGGTTTCAATGCGGTTCATGCTGGTCTCTGGCTGTTCAAATACTTAGCGGTGGCCGGCGGGGACGCCCATGGAGGCGGCGATCCGTTTCGACGGCCACAGGATGATCTGCATCACGACGCACGCCAGGAGCAGGGTGCAGGACAAGATGACGAGGCTCCATCCGAATCCGCCCGTGGCCTGGCGGATGGTCGCCACCAGCAGCGGTCCGACCAGGCCGGAGCAGTTCGAGCAGGTGGTGATCAGCGCGATGGAAGCCGCGAGCCCCTCGCGCGGCAGCACTTCCCCGACGCTCGCCCATACCAGCGTGAGTGCGCTTGCCAGGCCGGCACCTGCAAACACCAGGCCCACCATGGCGATGAACAGGTGCTGTTGCATCAGCGCCGCCGTCGTCAGGCCCGCCGCGCCCACCAGCGCCGCAACCGCGAAATGTCCGCGGCGCTCGCGCGTTTTGTCGGAGTGGGAGGCCATCCAGAACGAGGCTGTCGCGCCGGCGATGGCGGGCAGCGACGACAGCAGGCCGATTTCCATCAATGACAAGCCCATGCTTTTCAGCAGCGTCGGCTGCCAGAAGGCAAGGGCATAGATGCCCAGGACGGTCAGGAAGCAGACCAGGCCGAAGCCCCAGGCCCTCGGCTGCCGCAGTGCGGTGCCAAGGTGGCCGGCGGCCCGGCCTTCGTTGCCGGAGCGCGCCAATGCCTGCACGCGCGACTTCTCCTCCGGCGCAAGCCAGTGCGCGCGGCCGGGATGGTCGTCAAAGCGCAGCAGGGTGACCGTGGCGAGGGCGAACGCCGGGAGGCTTTCCAGCGCGAACAGCCACTGCCACCCTTCGAGCCCGCCTTTGCCGTGCAGCCAGGTCATGACGCCGCCGGCAATCGGCCCGGAAAGGATCGGCGCAAAGCCGGCGCCCATCAGGAAGATGGCGTTGGCGCGGCCCCTGCGTTCCGGCGGATACCAGAGCGTCAGGTAGTAGAGCGCGCCCGGCACGAGCCCGGCCTCGAACATGCCGAGGAAGAATCGCGCCACGTAGAACTGGGTGGGTGTGGTGACGAACGCCGTCGCCGCGGACGCCACCCCCCACAGGACCATGATCCGGACCAGCGTGCGCTTTGCCCCGATACGCGTCAGCAGCAAGTTGCTGGGAATCTCGAACAGCACGTAGCCGAGAAAGAGCACGGTCGCGCCCAGCCCGAAGACGGTGTCCGCGAACCTGAGCGTTTCCTGCATCTGCAGTTGCGCGTACCCGATGTTCGTGCGGTCCAGGTAGTTGATGAAGTACGCCAGGAACAGCAGCGGCAGCAATCGCCAGGATATGCGCCGGAAGAGCGCGTCGTCTGCGGATGGCGTCGAAGCGCTTGCCGCTTCGCTGGGGCCGGCGCCCGATGTTGAGTGCATGAATTGTCTCCTCGTTTTGGTACCAGCCCGCACTGTCGGGGGCTTGTCCGAGGCAAGTGTAGTTCGACTGGAATCGATTGCACATAGGGATAACCATGGGCGCGCATCGGACGAACCGATCTGCGGTCGCCGGATGCGTGCTCATGTCTCGATGGCGGCCAAAACCCACAAAAATGCGGCGTATTTCGCAATCGCTGCACTATCCGTTCGCCAGCGAGAGGAATGCCGGTCTCTCATCCTAGGGTTATCCCTATTGGGAATCGATTCCAGAAACGAACTAAACTCGCCTCACTTCGAGCGGCAACGGCGGGCGGTCAGGGCCGGCCGGTGCGTGCCGGGGGCGAATCAACGAGGATCGAGGAGACAAGGAATGAGTCAGAAATTCGGCGGCGTCCGCCAGGTCGGGTACGTCGTGCGCGACATCAAGGCCGCGATGGCGCATTGGGTCAACCTGGGGATCGGGCCCTGGTTCTACATGGACGACGTCGGCACCAGGGAGTTTCGCTACTTCGGCGAGAACTCCCGCTTGCCGAAACTCTCGATCGCGCTGGCGAACTCGGGCGACCTGCAGATCGAACTGATCCAGCAAAGGGACGATGCGCCGTCGCTGTATAACGATTCCCTGAAGCGCAACGGGGAAATCGCGCAGCACGTCGCCTACTGGACGGAGGACCGCTACGACGAGATCGTCGCAACCTTGCTCGGACTTGGCTATGTGGAGGGGCATGGCGGTCGCATGGGTGGCGCCGGCCGCTTTGCGTACTTCGTGCACCCGGACTTTCCGAGCGGGATGTTCGAGATCTCGGAGATGGCGGGCGGGAAGGCGCAGTACTTCGAGGCGATCAGGCAGGCCGGGCTGGCGTGGGACGGATCCGATCCGGTGCGCATCGTCGAGGTTCCGCCGGCAGCGGCGCAGACCGGTGCGGGGGACTGATCCCGTGGATGCGCTCTCACTCAAGAACGAGCAACGGACGCTGGGCGCGTGCCTCGCCATGCAGGCGGCACTGCGCCCCGACAAGGTATTCCTTGTCTTCGAAGACCGGACCTATACCTACGGCGAGTTCGATGCCTGGGTGACCCGCCTGGCGCGCGGACTGACCGGGCTCGGCCTGCGCAAGGGGGACAAGCTCGCGATCATGCTGCCCAACTGCGCCGAGTTCATGGGCTTGTGGTTCGCGTGCGCGCGTCTCGGGCTGCTGGAGGTGACCGTCAACACGGCCTACCGTGGCCCGCTGCTGCGGCACGTGATCGAGCACTCGGATGCGCGCATGGCCGTGGTCTCGAAAGCGTTTGTCGAACGCTTCCAGGATGCGCACGTCGGCTTCGGCAAGCTCGAGGCCATGATCGTGCCGCGGGCGGACGGCGAAGCGCTCCCGGACTTGCCGATCCCGGGCGTCCGCTTCGAAACGCTGGAATCGTCCGGCGTGCCCCTGCCCGATGTGCACGTCTCGAACCGRGACCCGCTGGCAATCATGTACTCGTCGGGGACGACAGGGCCATCGAAGGGCATCCAGCTCTGCCACAACTACTTCTGGTGGCATGGCAGCAAGACCGCCGACGGGCGGCACATCGGCGACGATGACCGCCTCTACACCTGCCTGCCGCTGTTCCACGCCAATGCCCAGCTGGTGACGGTCACGCCGGCGCTGATGGCCGGCGCCACGCTGATCGTGGACGATCGCTTCAGCGCGTCGAATTTCTGGGAGCGTCTCAAGGGCTTCGGCGCAACGCAGATCAACTACATCGGCGGCATGATCCCGATCCTGATGAAGCAGCCCGACAGCCCCGCCGATCGCGACCACGCCGTCAGGTTTGCCTCGGGCGGCGGTGCGCCCAGGGACCTGTGGGAAGCATTCGAGCAGCGCTTCGGCCTGAAGCTCTACGAGGGGTATGGCCAGACCGAGAACTGTGTCGCGCTCGCAAGCCCCATCGACGCGCCGCGCGTGGGTTCGGTGGGATTGCCGATCTGCGGCTATGACGTCGATCTTGTCGACGGCAACGACGAGCCGGTTGGCGTGGATGCGATCGGCGAGCTCGTGTTCCGGCCCCAGGAGCCGTACATCATGATGGACGGCTACTACAAGAATCCCGAGGCGACGCTGGCGCAGAGCCAGAACCTGTGGTTCCACACCGGCGACCTGATGAAGCGGGACAGCGACGGCTACTTCTACTTCGTCGACCGCAAGAAGGATGCGATCCGCCGTCGCGGCGAGAACATCTCCGCATTCGAGGTCGAGATGGTCGTCAACGCGCACCCGGCGGTTCTCGAGTCCGCTGCCATTGCCGTGCCATCCGAGGTTGGCGAGGACGAGGTCATGGTTTGCGTGGTGCGCAAGGAGGGCTCGGCGCTATCCGCGCTCGAGCTGATCCAGCACTGCGAGAAGCTCATGCCGTATTTCTCGGTGCCTCGTTTTGTCGACTTCCGCAGCGACTTTCCCAAGACGCCGACGCATCGCGTTGAAAAGTATCGCTTGCGCGAAGAAGGGATCACGCCTTCGACCTGGGACCGGGAAAAGGCGGGCTATACGCTGCGCCGCTAGCCGGCGCGGGCCGGCCCGGATCGTGTGGATTGCCGGCATGGCCATGCGCGGCATAGCCCGGGCCAAGGCAATCGGAACTTCATGTCACAAGGAAAACCATGCGTGCATTTTTATCTGACGGCGACAGTGTCGTCCCGGCCGACGTGCCTCGCCCTTCGCCGGCCGACGGGCAAGTGCTCGTCAAGGTCCGCGCCAGCGCGTTGAATCGTATCGACCTGACGATGGCCAAGGGCAAACGGCATGGCGCGGCGGGTGGCCAGGGCGTGCCTCTGGGTGTCGAATGGGCCGGCGAAGTCGTCGCTGTCGGCAGCCAGGTCAAGGCCTGGCAAATCGGTGACCGGGTGATGGGCGCCGGCATCGGCGCATTCGCGGAGTACACGCTGGCCCATCCGGCCATGATGTACGCCATCCCGCAGGGCATGCCCTTCGAAGAGGCCGCGGCATTGCCCGTAGCCATGCAGACCATGCACGACGCCATCTCGACGCACGGCGCCATGCAGGCCGGCCAGTCGGTCCTGATCCAGGGGGCGAGTTCAGGGATGGGGCTGATGGGGATGCAGATTGCCAGGCTGCTTGGCGCGGGCCTGGTGCTGGGCTCCTCGACCTCCGCGGCGCGCCGGCAAAGGCTGCGCGACTACGGTGCGAACCTGCCGGTCGACACCGGCAGGAGCGACTGGGTCCAGGAGGTGACCAAGGCCACCGCAGGGATGGGCGTCGACCTGCTGGTCGATCTGATCGGTGGGCCGTTCGTGAATGGCGGGATGTCCGCAACCCGCGTGGGCGGCCGCATGGTGAATGTCGGGCGGGTCGCCGGCGAGAGCGGCGACTTCGACTTCGACCTGCATTCGATGCGCAGGATCACCTACATCGGCGTGAGCTTCCGCACCCGGACCCCGGCCGAGGTGGCCGCCGTCGTGGCGCGCGCCAGGCACGACCTGGAGCCGGCATTGAAGCTGGGCAAGATCAGCATGCCGGTGGACAAGGTGTATCCGCTCGCCGACCTCGCCGGCGCGCTGGAGCACATGGCGCAGAACGGGCATTTCGGAAAGATTGTCGTCACCGCCGGCTAGCGCGGTGACCGGGACGAGAAACAGGAGACAACATGGAAAACGTATATGTCATTGGCGTCGGGATGACGCCATTCGGCCGCTTGCTGGATCTGAGCATCAAGCAGATGGCAAGCGCAGCCGTCGACGCGGCGCTCAAGGATGCCGGCGTTGAAAAGGAAAGACTGCAGGCGGCATTCTTTGCGAATTGCGTGCAGGGCCATATGGAAGGGCAGCATATGATCCGCGGCCCCGTGGCACTGCGCCATATGGGTATCGGTGGCATCCCGGTCACCAGCGTCGAGAATGCCTGTGCCAGCGGCAGTACCGCGCTGAACCTGGCGTACAACTTCGTCAGGTCGGGGGAGGGGGATATCGCGCTCGCCGTCGGCGCCGAGAAGATGTATTCGCAGGACCGGGAGCGCATGTTCTCTGCGTTCGACAGCGGCTGGGACATCGCAGAGGTCGAGGCCGCCAGGGAGCGGCTGCTCAAGCTCGGCCGGGGCGTCGAAGTCCCGCCGGGCAGCACCTCTGCAAAGCCGTACAGTGTGTTCATGGACATCTATGCGGCTTCGGCACGCGAGCACATGAAGCGCTACGGCACCACCCAGCGCCAGATCGCAGCCGTCGCGTCCAAGAACCACAAGCACTCGCAGTACAACCCGCTCTCCCAGTACCGGAACCCGTACTCCGTCGAGGAGATCCTGGCGGCGCCCCCGATCGTCTATCCGCTGACCGCGCCGATGTGCTCGCCCGTGTCGGACGGTGCGGCCGCGGCGATCGTCTGCAGCGAGAGCGTCTYGCGAAGGCTCGGCCTGAGCCGCTCCCGGGCGGTGCGCATCGCCGCGTCGGTCGTACGCACCGGGGCCGATCGGGATGTGAACGATGTCGAGAACGCCTGCACCGCGATCGCGGCCAGGCTAGCTTACGAAAAGGCCGGCATCGCTCCGTCGGACGTATCGGTGGCCGAAGTTCACGACGCCACCGCGATGGGCGAGATTGTCCAGACCGAGAACCTTGGCCTCTGCGCGTTCGGCGAGGGCGGGGCGCTGGCGGAGCGCGGCGACACGGCGCTCGGCGGACGGATCCCTGTGAATCCCTCCGGCGGACTGGAGTCCAAAGGGCACCCCATTGGCGCGACAGGCCTGGCACAGATACACGAACTGGTGCTCCAGCTTCGTGGCGAGGCGCAGGGGCGGCAGGTTGAACATGCCGCGGTGGGCATTGCCGAGAATGGTGGCGGACTGATCGGCGTGGAAGAGGCAGTTGCCTGCGTGACGATTCTTTCGCGCTGAGTCCGAAGGGCTCTTCTTCTTTCTCGTCCAGGAGAAGGATGACAACAGGAACGCTGCGCGTTCCTGTTGTTCCCGGCAGGACGATCAGGCGGGTCGCGGCGTCGTCGCGCGACGCCTGCCACCTGAGCGTCTGCTGCCGCGCGGCACGAGAGCTGTGCCGCGCGATGCGCCGTCAGGCTACCTTGACGGCGCGGCGGGCGCCTTGCTGCACGGCGCCGGAGGCTACCGCGGTCGAGGCCTCGAAGTTCGACTTGACCGTCTCGGCGGCTTGCTTGGTTGCCTTCTGCACCGATTCATAGGTGTTGTTGGCGGCCGCGACCGTCGACTGCAGGAGCGCGGTGAGGGCTTCCGAGCCGGCCGGCGCGTTCTTCACGAAGGTGTCGACGAAAGCCTGCACGCGGCGGGTGTGTTGTTCGTACTGCGCTTCCACGGCCTTGGCGAGTTCGGTCTGCGTGTCGGAGGCGATCTCGTACACGTGTTGCACGTACGACAGCGCCTTGTCGGCCGCCGGTTGCGCCAGCGTGCCTCGCGTGGTGAAGACGTCGCGCAGGTCGCGGCCCGACAGGGCGGCCTGGATATTATCCTGGCTTTCGGCGATCGACGATTTGACTGCCTGCAGGTTCAGCTCGGCCAGTTTCTGGAAACCGTCGAAGGCCGTATTCGTCAGCGCGAACAGGTTGGCGAAATGGGCTTTCTGGGCTTCTGCGAACTGGTCGGACGAAAAAACGAACATGCGTGCTCTCCTGTGAATCGCCCGGCCGCTTGGCCGACTCAGGGCCGGCATGCACTGGATGTGGATGCCGTGCGGATCGGGTCGAGGGTCTGGTTCGGAAGGGATGGGCGTCACCGGTTTGCGCAGTGCACCATCCAAGGGCAGATTCTAGAGGGGGCTATTTGGATAGCCCCTAGGGACATACCCGGACATCTGGCGCTTATCGCTGTTGCTGTGCAGCATGGTCGACATCAAGCGCACCCCCGTGACGTGGGGAGCGGTTTCAACCGGCGGGCTTATGTTGGCTACCGCACGTCGCGCTGGCGGAATCGGCGGCTACCATGCCGCTGTTCTTCCCGACGCACGGACCTGCCATGCGCCACTGCGCCGTCCAGCACGAAGTGATCAGCGATACCCAGGCCTTTCACGCGCTCGCGCCGGAATGGGATGCGCTGTGGCAGAGGGCCAATGGCGCGCATTTCCAGTCGTTTGCCTATTGCGCAAGCAGCCTAGGGGTGGCCGCCACCATGGCGGGCCGCAAGCTGCAGTGCCTGGCCGGACGCTCGCAGGGCCGGCTCGTGGTGCTATGGCCGCTGGTCGTCTACCGCAGGGCGGGCTGGCGTTTCATGCAGCCGCTGGGGCCCGGCTACAACCCGCCTCACGACATCCTGGTCGAACCCGGCGCCGATGCCGCGGCGATCGTGTCTGCCGCCTGGCACGCCATGCTCGCCAGTGCCAGGCCGGACCTCGTCTACCTGCCGCGCGTGCGCAGCAGCTCGCTGCTGCACCGCTGCGCAAGCGAAAGCGGCCGGGTTGCCTATCGCCTGGACGAGATCACCCCCGTGGCGCGGATGCGCGAGCAGGCCGGGTGGACCGCATTCTGCCGTTCGCGCACCGGCCGCTCGCGCAATCCGCCGGACTACCTGCTGCGGCGATTCGAGGGGCAGGGCAAGGCCGAGGTCCTGATCGTCGATCACAACGACAGCCGGGCCGCCTTCTTCGTCGACTGGTTGCTGCTGCACAAGCGGCGCTGGGCCGAGCGCGGCGAGATAGAAAGCGCGTGGCTGTTCTCCGACGACAGCCACGCGTTCCTGATGCGCCTGATGGCGGTCGGCGACATGCATGCCAGCCGGCATGCCCAGCCCTTCCGCTTCTTTGTGCTGACGCTCGACGGCGTGCCGGTAGCGCTCAACCTGCTCGCCATCCAGAACCATTGCGTCGACCTCGTCATCAACACCTACGACGCCGCGTACGCGAAGTTGTCGCCGGGCACGGTGCTGATCGACTGGTGCGTGAAATGGGCCTTCGACCATCGCTTCGATTTCGACTTCGGCTCCGGACGGCAGCACTACAAGCAGTTCTGGAGCAATGGTGTCGCTTACGCCACGGCCAGCCTCCATGTCGCGCATACGCAATGGGGGCTGGCGGGCTACAGGCTGCTGCAGGGCGCGCGCTGGGCGCGCGGGCGCATCGCCCGGCTGCGCGGGCATGCAGAGGATGAGGACGGCCGCGACGGCAGCGCGTCCGCTCGCGCCACCCGGTCCGCGTGAGCCCTCTTGCAGATGGACGGCGCGGGCCGGTGCGCTGCTAGGCGTGCGTTCCGGCTTCGCGCAGCTTGGCCACTTCCTGGTTGCGCAGGATGAAGCGCTGGACCTTGCCGCTCGGCGTCTTGGGCAGTTCGGCTACGAACTCGATCTCGCGCGGATAGGCGTGGGCCGCCAGGCGGTTGCGCACATGCAGGCGCAGTTGCTCGGCCAGTTCGGGTCCCGCGCGGTATTGCGGGTCCAGCACGACGAAGGCCTTGATCAGCTCCGTGCGTTCCGGATCGGGTTTGCCGATCACCGCGGTCTCGATCACGGCCGGGTGCTCGATCAGCGCGCTCTCCACGTCGAAGGGGCCGACGCGGTAGCCCGAGGTGGTGATGACATCGTCGTTGCGGCCGATGAAGCTGATGCTGTTGTCCTCGTTCAGCTCCGCCGTGTCGCCGGTCAGGTAGTACTTGCCGACGAAGGCGCTGGTGTGCGTTTCGTGATAGCCGCCGAACCAGCACATCGGCGACTGCGCCAGGTCCAGCGCCAGCGTGCCTGGCTGGCCCGCCGGCAGTTCGCGCGCTTCGTCGTCGAGCACGACCACGCGATGGCCGGGGCTGGCGAAGCCGGCCGCGCCCAGGTGGACCGGATGACGCAAGGCGTGGTGATTGCATAGCACCATGCCAAGCTCGGTCTGGCCGTAGTGGTCGTGGATGGTGACGCCGAGCTGGTCGGCGAACCAGCGGATGACCTCGGGGTTGAGCGGCTCGCCGGCGCTGCTGACCGCGCGCAGCTTGCCGCGCAACGGACCGGACACCGCCTGCCCGGCGGCGATCAGCAGCCGGTATGCGGTGGGCGAGCCGGCGAGGTTGGTGATGCCGTATTTGTTGATGACGCGGCAGGTGCTTTCGATGCTGAACGGGCCGTCGTAGAAGGTGGTCGGATGGCCCAGGGCCAGCGGGCCGGTGACCGCGTAGTACAGGCCGTATGCCCAGCCGGGATCGGCCAGGTTCCAGAACGCGTCATCGGGGCGCAGGTCCACCGCGTCGCGCATATAGCCGGCGAATGCGGCCACGGCCTTGAGCGGCACCAGCAAGGGCTTGGCGGGGCCGGTGGTGCCGGAGGTGAACATCATCAGGAAAGGGTCGCTGCCCTTGCGCATGACCGGCGCGAAGTCCGCCGGCTGGCGGTCCAGCTCGGCCCAGAAGCTGAAGTCCCCGCGCACCAGGCCGCGGCCCTTGGCGCCGGCCACGGTGAGCACCGCGGGGCAGCCCTGCACGTCGTCGAGCTTGCCGCGGTTGGCGCCGTCGGTGACGACCAGGCGCGCTCCCGATGCCTGCAGGCGGTGCTCGATGGCTTTTGGCCCGAAGGCGGTAAACAGCGGCTGGTAGACCGCGCCTGCGCGCCACGTGCCGAGGATGGTGGCCAGCAGCTCCGGCGTGCGCGGCAGCAGCCCCGCGACCCGGTCTCCGGGGCCGATGCCCTGCGCCTTGAGGAACCCGGCGAACTGCGCCGAGAGCTTTTGCAACTGGGCGAAGGTGTAGGTTTCGCTGCTACCGTCGCGGCCTTCCCAGAACAGCGCGATGCGTCCGGGCAGCGCATGGCGGTCGCAACATTCGACGCAGGCGTTGAGGGCGTCCGGCGTGCCGCTCAGGCGCTCCGCCAGCGATGCCTCATAGGAAAAGCCTGCGATGGCCTCGGCGTAATCGCGCATGGTGGTCTCCTTGGTGTCTCTCGTGATTGGCGGGCGTGCGTGCGGACCGCGTCTGGCGAAATTCTGGGCCAGGCCCGCGTGCGCGGCAATGGCCTCGCCGCGCACGCTGACTGAACGACCACCACCGTGACCACCGCCGCTACCGCCGCCGTGACCACCTCCGCCGCCACCATGCCCGCCGCCGTAGCCCGGCGGACGCTCTCCGTGCGGAGGACCGCCGGGCGGGCGCGCATGCGGCGGCGCATAGCCGGGGCCATGTCCGTACGGTGACGGGCGCGGCGCCCAGCGTCCCTGGTCGTGATACCAGGGACGATTGCGATAGTAGTTACCCCAATACGAACCGATGGTGAAGCTGACGATGGGCAAGCCGATCATGGTGCCGTAGTTGAGCACCGGTACCTGGCTGCCCTGGTAGGGGTAGCTGAGCATGCCCGCATAGACCCAGCCACGCAGGTTGGGCAAGGMCACGTCGCACCAGGTGTACTGGGCGATGCAGCCCATGACCGAGAGTGGCGTGCCGCCCGCGAGTTGGGCAACCACCGGGTATTCCTGTCCCGGTCCGGCCAGCAGGTTGACGGGGCCGGCCGTGAATGCCCGCCCGGGTTGCGCATGGACCGCGCCGGGCAAGGCCGCCGCGGTGGCGAATACCGCCAGGGCGCATTGCACTATGCTGCGGTGCATTGTGTGTCTCCTGCTCGAAGCCGGGCGCAGGCGAAGACCGCGGCATGGATCATGCCGCTGCAGTGCAGCGGACAGCGAATCGGGGCCGTGCTAACGGCTTGCCCCGTTCACCCCATGGTGTGCCATGGCGAGACCGAGAACGCGACCATCAGGGCCGAGACGATGGCGGGGGCGCCGAATTTGATGGCGCGGGATTGCGCGAGCGTGCCGAGCAGGACATAGAGGCACACCAGGACAATAGCGCACACGAAGACAAGGCTTTGATAATCTTGCATTTGATGTCTCCCTTAGCCGTTATATCTTTAACGTTATATCTAATGACACCGTCCGTACGCAGAGCTGCCTTGAGCACGTTCGAGTTCATGGTATGCCTGTAACCTCCGCGCTGCAATCGGGACGGCCAGAGGGTATACGCGCACATTCCTCGCGCGCGCCGCACGAAATCACGCGCATTCCCGTTCGCGCGGATCCATGCATTTCACTTATCTGATCGGCAGGGGACACGAATGGAATTCAAATGCAGATGGCACGCGCCGGCCGCCGGCGCACTGATCGCGATTGGCCTCGCCTGCGGGCTCGGCAATGCTCGCGCGGCGGGAATGCAGGTGTCTTCTTCCTCGTATGCGGAAGGCACCTCCATACCCTCGCTGCATGCCAATGACACGCAGAATTGCGGCGGCAAGGGGGTGACACCGCAGGTCTCCTGGTCCAATCTTCCCGCCGGCGCGAAATCGGTCGCGGTGCTGTTGTTCGACCCCGATGGCGCAAACGGGCTCAGCGTCTCGCACTGGGTCGCGTACAACATCGCGGCCGAGCGCGGGCAGCTCAAGCAGGGCGAAGGGAGGAGCAGCGGGGATGGCATCACGGTGGGCAAGAACGTGACTGGCGACATGGCCTACCGGGGCCCCTGTCCGACGGTCGGCGACGTGCCGCATCACTATGTGCTGAGCGTGGTCGCCAGCGACCTCGCGCCTGGCGCGCTACCGCAGGGACTGAGCCGGGACGAATTGTTCTCTGCGCTCAAGGGGCACGCGCTCGGCGCACAGAGCGTGGTCGGCAGGTACGGGCGCTGAGTGCGCCGTCAGCGGGATATGGCGCCGGCACCGTGACACCAGGTGCCGGCGCCGGTTGCGCATCACAGCGGGACGACCTTGGGCGGCGGCGATTCCGCATGACCCATGCCGGGCAGGGTCACTGGCAGTGGCATCGACTTGAGCAAGTCGCGCATCTGCGGCGGCAGCCATGGAAAGCCACAGGACGCCGATGGCGGGGAAAAGCCGGGGTCGAGGTCGCGGTTGAGATAGGCGATGCCGCCACGCGTGGCGGCCATGGCGTGGCGGTCCATGCCATCGGCACGGGACAGGTCTCGGATCAACAGGGTTTGCATGACAGTCTCCAGACGGTTTGATTGCGAGCGGCAGAGGTGCGCTCACAGGCAAGACGCATGGAATGTGCCATCGGGAAATCGGCCGCACTGTGCGCCGCAGGCGGCAGCGCCGCGGCAAGGTGGTGGCTCGCGGCAGACATGGTGTGCCAGGGTGTTCGCGGGCTGCCGACGACGTGGCGGATGTGCCGTTGCAGCCGGCGATGTCGATGCCCGGCTTCTGCATCGATCGCGCAGCCCGCCAGTTGCCGATGGCACGCCGCGCCACGCTCAATCAAGCCAGCCGCAAGTTGCGCGAGCCATGCGGTCGTCCGGCCTGAAGGGCGGGCGCTTCCGGCATGGTGTCATGCGCCGGCGGGCCGGACCCGCGCATGTTCGGGTTGCGAAGAGGGCCAGGCAAGATCGCGCCCGGCAAGCAGGCGGCCGCCTTCGGCACCCCTCGTTCCCGGATGGCCGGCGGCGCCTTCGGCGGCCGGGCTCATGGTGCGCGCCGGCGCCGCCGACACGCCGCTCTGGTCCTGGCCGGCGACGATGCGTGCCGGGTCCGCGGCAGGTGCGGCCTTGCCGTCGTGCATCCTGTCGGTAAAGGCATCCGAGGCCGGCCGATGCAGGTTGTAGCCGTACCTGTCCCCGGGATGCGTGCTTTCGCGCGGGCCGGTGGCTTGTGCCGCGCCCGATAGACAGGCGGCCACGAGACTGCCCGCGATCAGCAGGTCCTTGAAAATGAGATGCTTGTTCATGATGAAGATACTCTCCTTGCTGCTATAGATCCGCCTTGCCGGCGGGGTTGCGGGCCCCGGAGAGGTCCGGGTTCCGTTTCAAAGTCCGCTGCCTTCGCTTCCGCTTCCCTACTTCTTCTTGCCGAACTTCACGAGGTCCGTTTCCTTGGTGTCGGCAATGAAGATGGCAAGCATCTTCGCCGGCTCGGTGTCGCTGGCGTTCTCGCTCATGCGGTGGTCCACGCCCGGTGTTTCCGTCCAGCTCTCGCCGGCGTGGAAGACGTGCTCCTTGCCGTCGTCGATCTTGCTGCGGATGGCGCCTTGCAGCACATAGCCCACCACGAAGGCACCGCCGTGGCGGTGGCCGGGCGTCTTGCCGCCCGGCGGGTAGTCCACCACGATGGTCGTGATGGTCTTGCCCTGCACGTTGGCGATCGGATAGCGGAACGCCGGGGCGATGGTCTCGCGCGGCGCGGCGACCTCCGGCGCGGCGGCCGCGGGCGCGGGCGTCCCGCCCAGGCCGTAGCCGGCCAGCACTATTGCCAGCACATTCGCCAGCGTCACGGGTTGGAATTTCATGGTCTCGGCTCCTTGCTGCAGCCTTGAAGCGGGTTCGGCTGCTCCATAACTACGACTCGAGGTATCGTAGTTATGGAGCGTAGTCCGTTTCTGCGGACCGCGCAAGGCGATTTTCTTGCGTGCTGTCGGCGCGTGGGCCCACCGGATCACCGGGATCGCGAGCAGGACGCGCCACCTTCATGCGGGGTGCAAAAAAATTCTTGAATCTTTAAACTACGACAATTAGAATCGGAGTTATGGAAGGGCCCGCGGCAAAGCAGTGTTCCGGGCCAGAGTCCGAAGGGCGGCCGGCGCACCGGCTGCCCGGACGAGGGAAGGCTACGGACGCAGGCGCGAAACCGGTGCGGCCCATCCCCAACACCCTTCCAAGGCGGATCGGGCATGCGCGAGGCGCGGCTGCAGGTCCGGCGCAGTGACACTTGCAAACATCAATGGAGATGCATATGAGCAAACGTATCCTGGTAATTGGCGCCGGCTTCGCCGGCATGTGGGCCGCACTGAGCGCGGCGCGTCTGCTCGACCAGCAGAAGCGGACGGACGTCGAAGTCGCGCTGATCGCGCCGGCGCCGGAACTGCACGTCCGCCCGCGCCTGTATGAGGAAGCCCCCGGCCAGATGAAAGCCCCGCTGATGGATATCTTCAACTCGGTTGGCGTGAGCTTCATCCAGGGCACGGTGGAACGCGTCCACCACGATCGCAACGAAGTCGAAGTCGTCGGCGCGGATCAGGCGAAGTCGGTCCTGGCCTACGATCGCCTGGTGCTGGCCACCGGCAGCCGCCTGTTCCGCCCGGGCATCCCCGGCCTGAAGGAGCATGCGTTCAGCGTGGACCAGGTCGATGAAGCGGCGGAGCTCGAAGCCCWTATCAAGGCCCTCGGCGAACAACCTGACACGCCGGCGCGCAACACCATCGTGGTGGCCGGCGGCGGCTTCACCGGCATCGAGACCGCGGCGGAAATGCCGGCGCGCCTGCGTGCCGCGCTGGGCGCAAGCGCCGACGTGAACGTGATCGTGGTCGACCGCAATACCGAAGTCGCCGCCGAACTCGGCGCCGGCCCGCGACCCGTCATCTCGCAAGCGCTGGAAGCGCTCGGCGTGAAGTGGAAGCTCGGCTCCGCGGTGGCGTCGGTCGATGCCACCGGCCTGACCACGGCCGACGGCGAGCGCATCGACGCCAGCACCGTGATCTGGACGGCCGGCGTGCGTGCCAGCTCGCTGACCGAGCAGATCCCCGCGCAGCGCGACAACTTCGGTCGCCTGCACGTGGACCGCAACCTGCAGGTCAAGGGTGTGAAGAACATCTTCGCCACCGGCGACGTGGCCTACGCCGCCACCGATGACGAGGGCAACTACGCCGCCATGTCGTGCCAGCACGCCATGAACCTCGGACGCTCGGCAGGTCACAACGTGACCGCCGACCTGCTCGGTGTCGAGCCGATTCCCTACAGCCAGCCGAAGTACGTGACCTGCCTGGACCTGGGCCCGTGGGGGGCGGTCTATACCGAAGGATGGGAGCGCGAGGTGAAGATGGCCGGCGCCGACGCCAAGCAACTCAAGACCAGGATCAACACCGAATGGATCTACCCGCCCAGCGCCAACCGCGCCGACGTGTTCGAGGCGGCGGATCCCCTGCGCATCGTGGTTGCCTGAGCGCGGGTGCTTGTGTAGCGGGTTGGGTGTTCGCCCGCGGCGGTGCGCAGAGCCTTCGCGCCGCCGCGGGCGAAGCAAGTAGAAAAGCCGGCCGGTCCATTTGCGTGGACTGGCCGGCTTTCGTGTTCATGGCGCTTTCGCCGCGTAGCGGCAGCGGGGTGTGCGGGCCGGCCCTTGCCGGCGCCGCACCAAGCGGGTCTTACTTCCTTGCCTTGGGGGCCGCTTCCGCGCGGTCCCCCCGCCGGTTGACCGAGCGGTCGGTCAACCACTGCACCACATGCGGGCCGAAGCCGGCCGATGCCTTGGCCAGCGTCTTGTCGGCAAGATCCGCGAGCGTGTGCCTGGCCAGCTCCTGCCGCATGGTTTTTTCCGCGGACTGCATGACCGCGTGAATGGAGCAGACCCCGCGGGTCGCCCACGCAGGCGGCGCATCGGGGTCGAACAGGGCGCAGCGGGAGCGGATCTCGCGGCAGTCGAACAGCGGCTTGTCGCCGTCGATGGCTTCCACGACGTCCTGGACCGTGATCCTGGACGCGGGCCGGGCCAGCGCGAAGCCGCCCCGTATGCCTTCCGTGGCGACCACCAGCTCGGCCTTGGCCAGCTTGGTGAAGAGCTTGGCCAGGTACTCGACCGGCACGCCCTGCAACTCGGCGAGGTCGCGCACGCTGGCTTCCTTCACGCCGGCGGGGGTATCGGCAAGAAAGAGCATGCAATGCAGCCCGTACTCGACCCCTGTGCTGATGAATGACATGGCTTAACTAAGATGAATTGAATCGTAGTTTAAGCCTATACGGAATCGGGGCAAAGGGCAAGACCGCAGGCGACAAGGGGCCTGCCCGAGCACAGCGATGTGCGGCGCGCTCCGCCGGGCGAAACACATCGAGTCCGTTTGCGCAACGCGCCGGGACGGGGATCCGCCCTGGCCGGATGCGACGGGCCTCTAGCCCGCCAGCCCGGCGGCCAGGAAGTCGATCAGGGCCGCCACGCGCCGGCTCGGCGCGGTGCCGGGATACACGGCATAGAGATCCACGCGCTCGGCGATAAACTCGTCGAGCGCGCTTTCCAGTTCGCCGGACGCGAGTTCGCGGTGTCGATCAGGTCGACCACGCTGTCGTCGAACAGCAGGGTGATGCTGACCGCAGGGTGCAGTTCGAGGAAGCGGTCCAGCAGGGGAACGACGTGCGCGCGGCCGAAATCATTGGTGGCGGTCAGGCGGATAGGCCCGCGCAACGGGCCATCTTCATGCATGGCGCTGACCGAGGCATCCCAGTCCGCCAGCAGGCGGCGGGCATGCGCGAGGAAGCGCTCGCCTTCGTGGGTGAAGGCCAGGCGGCGGGTGGAGCGGGTGATCAGGCTGGCGCCGAGCTCATCCTCGAGTTGCTGCACCGCCAGCGTCACGGTGGACGTGGCGAGCGTGCGCTTGCGTGCCGCAGCCGAGAAGCTGCCAGCCTCCGCTACGTCCACCAGCAGGCGCAGCGCGTCCAGTCTGTCCATGGTTTCTTCGCCGGAATCCGAGTCCATGATGGTAGCGGATTCCCGGCAGGCATCCCCGGCGCAAGCGCACCGGGCCCCTCGTCGATACTTGTCAGGCGATGGTGTCCACCACGCCGCCATCGACGCGCAGCGCGGCGCCGGTGGTGGCGGAAGCCTGCGGCGAGCAGACATAGACGATCATGTTGGCGACTTCTTCCACGGTCGCCGCGCGCTGGATGATCGACGTCGAGCGGTGCGCCTTGACGAAATCCGCGGCGACCTGCTCGGGCGAATGGCCGGTCTTCTGCACCTCGTCCTTGAGCATCTGCGCGACGCCTTCGGACAGGGTCGGGCCCGGGAGCACGGCGTTGACCGTCACGCCGGTGCCGGCCAGCCGCTTGGCCAGGCCACGCGAGACGGCCAGTTGCGCGGTCTTGGAGAAACCGTAGTGGATCATGTCGGCGGGGATGTTCAGGCCCGATTCCGACGAGATGAACACGATCCGTCCCCATTTGTGCGCGACCATGGAAGGCGCGTAGGCGCGCGACAGCCGCACGCCGGACAATACGTTGACTTCAAAGAAACGCGTCCATGTATTTGCCACATGCCCTTCCTCCAAGGCAGCGCCGGACAAAGCACCTTTCGGCTGCGTTGAACGATGGCTGGCCATGCGGCGTGCATGCGGGGCCGGGGCTACGTCACGCCGCTCGGTCCGGCGAACCCGTCCGGGTGCGGCGAGCCATCCTGGCAGCAGGAAGTCCGCAAGCGCATCCGCAGATCGGCGGGCGCCGGCCCACGCCGACGTACAATTCCGCTTTTGACTCGCTTTCGACGCTCTCACATGACCACTCTCGGCACCCCTCTCTCGCCCAACGCGACCAAAGTCATGTTGCTGGGCTCCGGCGAACTCGGCAAGGAAGTCCTGATCGCGCTGCAACGGCTCGGCGTCGAGACCATTGCGGTGGACCGCTACGACAACGCCCCCGGGCAGCAGGTGGCCCACCACGCCCGCACCATCGCGATGAGCGATCCGGAGCAGCTCAAGGCGCTGATCGAAGCCGAGAAGCCTGACCTGGTGGTGCCGGAGATCGAAGCCATCGCCACGCCGATGCTCGAGGCGCTGGAGGCCGGCGGCGCGGTGCGCGTGATTCCCACCGCCCGCGCCGCGCGCCTGACCATGGACCGCGAAGGCATCCGCCGCCTGGCCGCGGAAACCCTTGGCGTACCGACCAGCCCCTACAAGTTCTGCGACTCGCTGGAAGAGCTGCAGGCCGCCATCGACGGCGGCATCGGCTACCCGTGCGTGGTCAAGCCCGTGATGAGCAGCTCCGGCAAGGGCCAGAGCAAGATCGACGGCCCTGAAGGCGTCAAGGCGGCATGGGACTACGCCATGGCCGGCGGCCGCGTCAGCCACGGCCGCGTGATCGTGGAAGGCTTCATCGATTTCGACTACGAGATCACGCTGCTGACGGTGCGCGCCGTCGGCGCCGGCGGCGAGGTCCAGACGCAGTTCTGCGAGCCCATCGGCCATGTGCAGGTGAGCGGCGACTATGTGGAGAGCTGGCAGCCGCATCCCATGCACCCGGCCGCGCTGGAGACCGCCCAGCAGATCGCGCAGGCCGTCACCGCCAACCTCGGCGGGCAGGGCCTGTTCGGCGTGGAGCTGTTCGTCAAGGGCGAGCAGGTCTGGTTCAGCGAGGTCAGCCCGCGCCCGCACGACACCGGCATGGTCACCATGATCACCCAGTGGCAGAACGAGTTCGAACTGCACGCGCGCGCCATCCTCGGCTTGCCGGTCAGCACCGCGCTCAAGAGCCCCGGCGCCAGCGCCGTGATCTATGGCGGCGTGGACGCCGCCGGCGTGGTCTTCGATGGCGTGGACGAGGCGCTGCGCGTGCCGCAGACCGAGCTGCGCCTGTTCGGCAAGCCGGAAAGCTTCGCCAAGCGCCGCATGGGCGTGGCGCTGGCCTACGACGCCGACGTGGAGACCGCCCGTGCCCGCGCCAAGGACGCGGCCAGCCGCGTCAAGCCCCGCATCGCCGGCTGACGGGCCGCACGCGCGACGCACCGCGCGCGGGCGCGCCGCGCACAGGATATGCCGCACCTTCCCACGGAGCCGATCCCCATGCCTGGCCATATCGGAATCGTCGCCTGCTCGGCCGAAGGCGCCGCGCTGTGCTACCGCACTATCTGCATGGAGGGCGCGGCCCTGCTCGGGCCGCACGCGCATCCCGAGATCTCGATGCACACGCCATCGCTGGCCGAATACGTCGGACACCTCGGGCGCGGCGACTGGGAGGCCGTGGGTGAGTTGATGCTCACCTCCGCCAGCAAGCTCGCCGGCATGGGCGCCGACTTCCTGATCTGCCCCGACAACACCATCCACCAGGCCATGGCGTACGTGGCGCCGCGCTCGCCGCTGCCCTGGCTGCATATCGCCGAGGTGGTCGCCGCCAGCGCGGCCGAGCGCGGCTTTTCCTGTCTGGGCATCACCGGCACCGCGTGGCTCATGGACAGCGAGGTCTACCCCGGGAAGCTCGCCGCGCGCGGCATGCGCCATATGCTGCCCGATGACGCCGAGCGCGACGAGATCGGCCGCATCATCATGGATGAACTGGTGAACGGCGTCGTCACGCCGCAAGCGCTCGCTTGCTTCCTGCGGGTGATCGCAAACATGAAGGCGAAGGGATGCGACGCGGTCGTGCTCGGCTGCACCGAGATCCCGCTGATCGTCAACGACGCCAACTCGCCGCTGCCCACGCTGGACTCGACACGCTTGCTCGCAAGGGCGGCGCTGCGGCGGGCGGTGGGTTGCCCGCAGCCTGCAAGCCCTGGACCCTGAACCCTTGCGTTCCTGAGTCCTTGATTCCTTGATTCCTTGGCGCCGCCAAGGCGCCAAGACGCCGGGGCGCTATTGCCCGGGCGCGTCGTGAACAAAGCGGCCGGCGCTGAGCGTGTTGACCTGGTCCGCCGAAATATCCATCAGGATCCGGCTTCGCTCAGGCGACATCTGCACCGTGATGTACAGGACCGGCCGCGACTCGGGATCATGCATCAGCCGCACCAGCTTTAGCAGCGGCGCTCCCACCTCGGTACGCAGCCAGCCGGCGAAGGCGGGATCGGCCGCCTGCGCCGTGATCTCCTGCACCACGCGGCCGAACTTCACGCCCTGGGCCTRCAGGATCTCGTAGAGCGCGTGCTTGCGCAGCGCCGCGGCCGTCACGCGCTTGCCCAGCGTGGCGGGCACCCAGGCATCGGTCAGCATGACCGGCGTGCCCGCCATGCTGCGCAGGCGCAGCGCGTGCAYGGCGCTCTCGCCCGGCTGGAGTTGCAGCAGGCCGGCAATATCCGGCGGCGGCACGGCGGTGCTCACGCCGAGCACTTCCACATCGGTTTCCAGCGCGGCCTTGCGCAGGCCGTCGATCACGCTGAGGCTGGGGCTGCTGCGCCCCACCGGCGCATCGGGACGCACGAAGGTGCCCAGGCCGTGCCGGCGTTCGACGATACCCAGCGCGGCCAGGTCCGCCAGCGCGCGCCGCACGGTGATGCGCGATACCCCGAAGCGCTCGCACAGCGCTTCTTCCTTCGGCAGCGCGCCGGTCTGCGCATAGACGCCGCGCGTGATTTCGTCACGCAACACGATGAACAACTGGCGATGCAGCGAGGTGCCGGGCGCATGGCCCAGCGGCGAGGCGGTAGAGGTGGTGCGCGACATGGGATGGCGGATGGGTGGCGTGGGGAGCATAGCACAAGGACCTTGCGGGTTTTTCCCCTCCTTGACGCACCCGAGTAGTTGTATCTAGAATATAAACACATAAACACGAACCGGACAGCAGCCGCTGATCCGTCACCCACCGAACGGCAGAACAGGATCCACCCGATGACTCCCGCAGCCACCCTCCGCCAGCGCCTCCAGGCGCCCGGCATGATCATCGCCCCGGGCGCCTATGACGCCATCGGCGCACGCCTGATCGAGCAGGCCGGCTTTGCCGCCTGCTACATGACCGGCGCCGGCACCTCGGCCGCGCGCGGCTTTCCCGATTTTGGCCTGCTGACCATGAGCGAGATGGTCGAGAATGCCGCGGTGATGGCGCGCGCCACGGGCATCCCGCTGATCGCGGACGCCGACACCGGCTACGGCAATGAACTGAACGTCACCCGGACCGTGCGCGAGTACGAGGCGCGCGGCGTGGCGGCAATCCATATCGAAGACCAGGTCGCGCCCAAGCGCTGCGGCCACCTCGACGGCAAGGAAGTGGTGTCGCGCGAGGCGTTCGTCTCCAAGATCCGGGCCGCGGTGCAAGCGCGCCGCACGCCTGACTTCGTCGTCATCGCGCGTACCGATGCGCGCGCCGTGCTGGGCCTGGACGAAGCCGTGTGGCGGGCCAACGCCGCGCTCGAGGCCGGCGCCGACATGGCCTTCGTCGAGGCCGCGCAGACCCTCGAGGAAGTGGCCGCGGTACCAAGGCTGGTGCGCGGCCCCTGCCTGCTCRATGTGGTGCCCGGCGGCCGCACGCCGATCTTCGACCTGCGCGAGGCCGAGGCGATGGGCTACAAGCTGGCGATACTGCCCGGCCTGATGCTCAAGGCGGCCATCGAGGCCGGGGACGCCGCGCTGGCCGAACTCAAGTCGAGCTTCACCGCGCCGGCCGTATCGGCCAGCGTGGGCCAGACCTTCCGCCGCTTCGGCGCCGACGAATGGGACGGCCTGCGCCAGCGCTTCAACGCCGGCGCGCGCGCCACCAGCCCCGACGCGCCGGCCGGCGCCAGGGCAGCCTGACCATGGCCCGCACTCTGTTCGACAAGCTCTGGGATGCGCATGTCGTGCGCGAACTGGGGGACGGCTGGGCCCTGCTGCATATCGACCGCCACCTGCTGCACGACCTGTCCGGCCCGCCCGCGCTGGGCGAGGTGGCCGCGCGCGGCTTGCCGCTGCACGATCCGGCGCTGGTGTTTTCCACGCCGGACCACGCGGTATCCAGCCAGCCGGGGCGCGACGGCCATACCTTCCCCCTGGGCGGACGCTTGTGGACCGCGCTGCGCGATCAGTCGGCCGCGGCCGGCGTGACGATGTTCGATCTCGGCCAGCCGGGGCAGGGCATCGTCCACGTGATGGGCCCCGAGCTGGGCATCGTGCTGCCGGGCCTGACCGTGATCTGCGGCGACAGCCACACTTGCACCAACGGCGGCCTGGGTGCGATGGCGTTCGGCGTGGGCTCGTCGCAGAGCACGCATGCGCTCGCCACGCAGACGCTGCGCCAGCAGAAGCCGCGCCGCATGCGCATCCGCTGCGACGGCGTGCTGGCCGAGGGCATCACCGCCAAGGATCTGGCGCTGCATATCATCGCCAGGCTCGGGACGGCCGCCGGCGTGGGCCATGCCATCGAGTTCGCCGGCACGGCCATCGACGCGCTCGATGTGGAAGGGCGCCTGACGCTGTGCAACCTCAGCGTCGAGCTGGGCGCGCGCTTCGGCATGGTGGCGCCGGACGAACGCACCATCGAGTGGCTGCGCGGCCGCCCCCATGCCCCGGCCGGCGACGCCTTCGAGGCCGCCGCCGCCTACTGGCGCACGCTGGTCAGCGACGACGGCGCGGTCTTCGACCACGAGGAAGCGATCGATGCCAGCGAGGTGGCGCCCACCATCACCTGGGGCACCAGCCCCGAGCACGCCATCCCGGTCGGCGGCACGATCCCGGACCCGGCCACCGCGGCCGACCAGCCGGCGCGCGATGCCATCGATGCCGCGCTCGAATACATGGGCCTGGCAGCCAACGCGCCGATTGCCGGCACGCCGGTCGACTGGGTCTTCATCGGCTCGTGCGCCAACTCGCGCTTGTCCGACCTGCGCGCCGCCGCCGCCGTGGCGCGCGGGCGCCGCGTGGCGCCAGGCGTGACCGCCTGGGTGGTGCCGGGCTCGGAGAACGTCAAGCGCGCGGCGGAGGCCGAAGGCCTGCGCGCCGTGTTCGAGGACGCCGGCTTCGCGTGGCGCGAGCCGGGCTGCAGCATGTGCGTGGCCGCCAACGGCGAGCAGGTCCCGCCGGGGCAGCGCTCGGTGTCGACCTCCAACCGCAACTTCGTCGGGCGCCAGGGACCGGGCGCCCGCACCCACCTCGCCAGTCCCGCCATGGCCGCCGCGGCTGCGGTGACCGGCTGCATCACCGATGTGCGCAACCTCCGATGACAATGCAACCTTTCACCGTGGTAACGGGCGCCGCCGCGCCCCTGATGCGGGCCAACGTCGACACCGACGTGATCATCCGCATCGAGCGCCTGACCAGCCTGTCGCGCGAGGCGCTGGGTCCGTACGCGCTGGAGGCGCTGCGCTATCGCGCCGACGGCAGCGAGGACCCGGACTTCGTGCTCAACCGGGCTGTGTTCCGGAGCGCGCCGGTGCTGCTGGCCGGCGCCAACTTCGGCTGCGGCTCCTCGCGCGAGGGCGCGGTGTGGGCGCTGATGGCCATGGGCGTGCGCTGCGTGATCGCGCCGAGCTACGGCGACATCTTCTACAACAACTGCTTCCAGAACGGCATGCTGCCGATCCACCTGCCGGCGCAGGCGGTGCAGGCGCTGGCCGCCCAGTGCGCGCGCGGCGCTGCGCTGCGGGTGGACCTGGTGACAGCCACGCTGACCGCGCCCGACGGCACTGTCATCGCCTTTCCGATCGACCCGCTGCGGCGCGAAGCATTGCTGCACGGCCTGGACGATATCGGCCTCACGCTCAAGGACGATCACCTGATCCGCGCCTGGCAGCAGGCGGACCGCGCGCGCAGGCCATGGGCGTGGACGGTGGAACGCAAGAGCGCGCCATGACAAGCCGGATGCCGCCCCCCTGGGTAGTGCGCTGGATCGGCCTGCTGCTGCGCGGGCGCCATGCCGGCGATACCGCGCTGGCCTGCAACGATGCATCGCTAGCGGCGCTGCCCGCCACGCTGGCGTTGCGCAGCCCCGCGTTTTCCGATGGCGGCGCGATGCCGCTGCGCAGCGCCGGCACCGGCGTCGGCGCCAACCGTTCGCCCGCGCTGGACTGGAACCCGCTGCCGGGAGCCGCCACGCACTGGCTGCTGCTGGTGGAAGACCCGGACGTGCCGCTGGCCCGCGCGCTGGTGCATGCGCTGGCGTGGGGACCGGCCGCGYGGCGCGGCCTGGCCGAAGGCGCGCTCGCCGGCGGGCAGGCGCCGGCAGGCGTGACGCTGGCGCTCAACGGCCTGGGCGCGGCGGGCTATGACGGCCCGCGTCCCCTGCACGGGCACGGCCCGCACCGCTACGTGTTCCAGCTCTACGCGCTGTCGGCTTCGCCGCCCGCGGCGCTGGAGCGCGCCACGCTGGTGGCGTGGCTGCGCCGGCACGCCGTCGCGCGTGGCCGCCTCGACGGCGTGTTCCAGCGCGACTGGCGCGGCCGCGTGCTGGCGCCGGCCGCGGCGTTGCCGTGAGCGCCCGGATGTACCCGACAAAAACACAAGGAGACGACATGCAACCCAGTACCGAACAACAAGCCGGCCGCCGGCGCCCGGGGCCGGCGCCGGCAGCACTCGCCTGCGCGGCATGGCTGCTGGCCTGCGCCGAGGCACCGGCGATGGCCGCCGCAGCGCAGGCAGCCTGGCGCCCTGAGCGACCTGTCACCCTGGTGGTGCCCTACGCCGCCGGCGGCGGCACCGACGCCACCGCGCGCGCCGTCTCGAAGCAGCTCGGCGTGCTGTGGGGACAGCCCGTGGTGGTGGAGAACCTGCCCGGCGCCGACGGCCTGATCGGCACGCGCCGCGTGATGGAAGCCAGGCCCGACGGCTACACCCTGCTGCTGCAGGTGCCCGCCATCGTCGTCACCAAATACACGCCGGGCCTGAAAGGCATCGACCCGCTCGCGCGGCTGGAGCCTGTCACGGCCATCTCGCAGTCGCCCGCCGCCGTGGTGGCGAGCGGCAAGCTGCCGGTGAGGACCATGGCCGAGTTCGTGCAGTACTGCAAGGCAGTGGGCAGGGCGTGCTCGCTGGGCACCGGCGAAAGCGTGGCGCGCATCTCCGGCAGGCAACTGGCGGAAGAAACCGGCCTGCCCAATCTCATCATCGTCAACTACCGCGGCACCGGACCCATCGTCACGGACCTGATCGCCAACAACGTCAACCTGTCGTTTACCGGCATCACCGCGGCGCTGCCGCACTACAAGGCCGGCACGCTGCGGATCCTGGCCACCCAGGGGCAAAAGCGCGCGGCCGCGCTGCCGGAAGTGCCCACCACCGCCGAGGCCGGCTACCCGCAGTTCCAGTCGGTCACGTGGTACGGCCTGTTCGCGCCGAAGGGCACCCCGGCCGCGGTCACGCAGGGCGTGGTGGCCGCGCTACGCGAAGCCGTGAAGGACCCGGACGTGCAGAAGACCATCGCCGCCGCCGGCGCCGAGCCGGTGGTCAACTCGCCCGCCGAGTTCGCGACCCAGGTGCGCCAGGACAGCGAGCGACTCGGCGCGCTGGTCAAGCGCTACCCGTTCGAGTAGGCATGCCGCACGGCAAGGCAACGACCAGGAGCAAGACATGAAGCATTCAACCGACCGGCGCGCCGCAATGACGCGCGCCGCCGCGTGCCTGGCGCTCGCGCTGGCGGGCCTGCCCGCCTTTGCGCAGCCACGGTGGCCAGCCAGGCCAATCCGCCTGGTGCTGCCGTTCGCGGCCGGCGGTCCGGGCGACATCACCACCCGCATGATCGCGCGCGCGCTTGGCGCGCAGCTGGGCCAGAGCGTGATCGTGGACAACAAGCCGGGCGCGGGCGGCATCATCGGCACCGAGTTCGTCGCCAAGAGCGCGCCGGACGGCTACACGCTGCTGATCGCCGGCAACGGCGCGGTGGCCAACGCGCTGTTGCGCCCGAAGATGCCCTATGCGGACAGCGACCTCGTGCCCGTGGTCAGCACCAACGCCGCGCCGTCGGTGATGGTGGCGGGCAGCGCCGCGCCGTTCAGCGATCTCAAATCCCTGCGGGCCTATGGCAAGGCCAGGGGCGGCATCACGTTCGGCACCGCGGGCGCGGGCAGCACCGGGCATTTCGTCGCGGAGATGGTGCAGGCGGCGCTGGGCGTGCCGGTCACGCTGGTGCACTACAAGAGCGGATCGGAGACGCTCAACGCGGTGATCGGCGGCCAGATCGACCTGGCTTCGGAAGCGCCGGTGGGCGTGATGGGCTTCGTGCGCGGTGGCAAGCTGCGCGCGCTGGCGGTGGCCGACGACCAGCGGGCGCCGTCGCTGCCCGATGTGCCCACCACGGTGGAGCAGGGCTTTGCCGGCATCCGCATGGAGCATTGGGGCGGCATCTACGCGCCCCGGGGCACGCCGGGGCCGGTGCTGGACCGAATCGCGCAGGCCACGCAGGCCGCGTTCCAGGGCGACGCGGCCCTGCGCGCGCAGTTCGAGACCTATGGCTACCGGCCCGTGGCCGGCACGCGGGTCGAGTTCACGCGCTTTATCCAGCAGGAGAAAGCGCGCCTGGGCAAGATCGTGCACGATGCGCAGATGCGCATCGACTAGCCGGCATCACTCGCTACCTCCGCCGCCACTTTTTCGCGCGCCGGCTGGCGCACGGTGTTGTCGCGCATCAGCAGGCGCACCAGCACGGCACTCGTCAGCGCCGCCGCCGCGGCCACGCACAGCACCCACGAAAAGCCGCCCGCGAACGCGCCGCGCGCGAGCGGCGCCAGCGTGTCGCGCAGCGGCGGGGCGAAGGCGGCCAGCGCGCCGTCGAGGTCGCCGGCCGCCACGCGCGCCACGACGCGGGCAGCGGCGTCCTGCGGCAAGGCGCCGGGCGCCAGGGCGCGCAAGGCCGCATCGAACAGCGCTTGCATGTGCCAGGCCAGCAGGCCGGCGAGCAGGCCGAACGACAGCACGATGGCGCTGAAGCGGGTGGTGGTGCTGATGCCCGACGCCATGCCCGAGCGTTCGCGCGGGATGCAGGCCATGATGTTCTTCTGCGTATCGCCGTTGAGCAGGCCCGCGCCGCTGCCGGTGACCGCCATTGCCAGCGCGAATGGCAGGTAGCTCATGGTGGTGGCGGCCCACGCGCTCAGCAGGTTGCCCAGGCCGACCAGCACCAGGCCGGTCACCAGCATGGTGGATGCGTCGATCCGGTGCGACAGGCGCACGCCGATGCGCGGAAAGACCAGCATGGTCAGCGCGAACGGCAACATCGCCGCGCCCGAGGCGATGGCCGAGAAGCCCAGCCCGGTCTGCAGGTAGAGCGGGATCAGCGTCATCATCACCTGCGCGCAGCCGGCGTAGGCCGCCATCGCCAGCAGCGCGCCGATCAGGCGCGGGTTACGGAACAGCGACAGGTCCAGCATCGGCCGGCGCTGCACGCGCTGCGTGACGATAAAGAGCGCGAACAGCGCCGCGCCGCCGGCCACGCGCAGCAGCGTGTGCGGATCGCCCCAGCCGATGCGGTTGGCCTCGATCAGGGCCCAGATCATCAGGAACAGGCTGCCGCTGAAGGTGAGGGCGCCGCTCGCATCGATGCGCGCGGCGCCGGCATCGCGCGAGTTCTCCACATGCCGGATCACCATGGCGCCCAGCAGCAAGCCCACCGGCAGGTTCAGCAGGAACACCCAGCGCCAGCCCATGGTCTGGCTGATGATGCCGCCCAGCCCGGGCGCCACCAGCGTGGCCATGCCCATGCACGCGCCCCAGAACGCCCAGGCGCGGGCGCGCTCGCGCTCGTCGTGGAACGCATGCGCGATGGTGGCCAGGGCCGAGGTCAGCAGCAGCGCCGCGCCCACGCCCTTGGCCGCGCGCGCCAGGTTCAGCTGCAGGCTGGTGGCGGCAAGGCCGCAACCCAGCGAGGCCAGCATGAACACCGCCAGTCCCACCAGCAGCATGCGCTTGCGGCCGAACTTGTCGGCCAGGCTGCCCGCCGGCAGCAGGCCGCCGGCGAAGGTCAGCATATAGGCGCTGACCACCCATTCGATATCGGAGAACGTGGCATGCAGGTCCGCCGCGATGCGCGGCAGCGTGACGGCCACGATATTGGTGTCGAGCACGATCAGGGCGCAGGCGCCGGACGCCGTCAGGAGCGCCGCGCGGGAGCCGGTGCCGCCGCTCATGCTATTGCCCCCGATGAAACARTTGCGCCACTTGTGCCGCGCAGGCGGCCTTTTCGCCGCTGGTTCGCCGTATACCGCATGTCGTTGCTTCCTGTCTAGAGGAGCGCCAGCATACGTCTGGCCGTGGCCGGCGTTGTTGCGCTGGCCATGCTATTTTGTTGCCTACTAGCTAACAAAGCCTTGGGAGTGGTTGGCAACCAATGGAACTGCGTCATTTCCGCTACTTCATCGCCGTTGCCCAGGACCTGCATTTCACGCGGGCCRCGGCCCGGCTTGGCATTTCCACGCCCACCCTGACCAGGCAGATCCAGGAGATGGAGTCCGCGCTAGGGATCCGGCTGCTGGAGCGCAACCAGCGGTCGGTGGCGCTGACGCCGGCCGGCGAGGTGCTGCTGGTGGAAGCGCGCGCGGTGGTGGCGCAGTTCGAGTCAGCGCAACTGCATGCGCAGCGCGAGGCGCGCGGCGAAACCGGCGAGATCCATATCGGCTATGTGGCCTCGGCGGCGTATTCGGGCGTGCTGCAGCGGCAGGTGGAGGCCTTCCGCGCCGCTTGCCCCGATGTACGCCTGCTGGTGCGCGAGGCGCCGATGGACAGCCTGCCGGACCAGGTCAGGGATGGCCGGTTCGATATTGCCTACGTGCGCTCGCCGGTGCGCGTGCCCGAGGGCGTGGACGCGCTGCCGCTGGCCCCCGAAGGCTTCATCCTGGCGCTGCATGCCGCGTCCTGGCTGCGTGGCCTGCCCGAGATCCAGCCTGCGCATCTCAAGGAAGAGACGTTTATCCTGCCCGAGCAGGTCTCGGGCACGCTTTCCACCGCGGAGCAGGGCGGCTTCGCGCCGCGGCTGGGGCCGCAGCCCGGCGGGCTGGTCGCGGTGCTGACGCTGGTATCGCTGGGCGAAGGGGTGGCGATCGTGCCGAACGCGGTGGCCGGCCATATCAGCCTGCCCAGCCTGGTGTACCGCGAGATCGCCGGGCTCGGGGTGACTTCCTACCTCTCGCTGATGTCGCGCAGGCACGAACGGGGTGCGGCGATCCGGCGCTATATCGAACTGGTGTCGCGGCCGCCGCCCGGCCCGGAACCCGTTCGATGATGGCAGCCTCGGCGGCGCGGCAGACCGCCCGATGCGCGCCGGCGGGGCGGGCGGAGGCAGGCACTCACTCCATCGACAGCCGTGCCGCAAACGCCAGCAGCACCGCCGAGAACGACCAGCGCTGGACCGCCTGCGCGCGCGGGCTGCCGCGCAGCCAGGCGGCCATGCGCGCGGCGCCGAACACGCAGGCCAGGTCGAAGGCGATGCCGGTCAGCACCAGCACCACGCCAAGTTCCACCACCTGCGACCACACCGGCGCGCCGTGCGGATCGACGAACTGCGGCAGCAGCACCGAGCAGAACAACAGCGCCTTCGGGTTCAGCAGGCTGCTCAGCGCGCCGCGCGCGACCGAGGCGCGCAGGGGCGCGGCCGCGCCGGCGCCGCCCGCGCCGGTGTCGATGCCGAAGGCGGGGCTGCGCAGGATCTGGATGGCCACCCAGGCAAGGTAGAGCCCGCCCGCCACGCGCACGCCCTGGTAAAGCCACGGCGCGGCGCGCAGCAGCGCGGCCACGCCACAGGCAGACAACGTGACATGGGTGGCGCGCGCGAGCGCCAGCCCGGCCGCGTTGGCCAGGCCATGGCGGACGCCGCGGCTGGTGCTGGTCTGCAGCACCAGCGCCATGTCGGGGCCGGGCAAGGCGTAGACCACGGCCAGCGCGCCAATGAACGTGAGCAGCAGGTGAAGCGAAACCATGATGCACTCCTGTCGGGGATGGCGTCATGATGACGCACGGCGCGGAGGGATTTTTGGCGTTTTTCCACGGAAAAGTTATGGAAATTGGGGGAATGCGCTAATCTTCCGGGATTCCGTGGAGGCAGGACGATGGAACTCGATAAAGTGGATCGCGCGATCCTGATGGCGGTACAGGCCGACGGCCGCGCCACCAACGCCAGCGTGGCGGAATCCGCAGGGCTCAGCGAGACGCCCTGCGCGCGCCGGCTGAAGCGGCTGGAGGCGGAGGGCTATATCGAGGGCTATCGCGCGTTGCTGTCGCGGCAGGCGCTCGGGCTTGGAGTGATGGCGTTCACGCAGGTGCGCTTCGGCGTGCACAGCCGCGAACTGTCCGACCGCTTCGAGCGCGAGGTGCAGGCGATTCCGCGCATCATTTCCTGCCATAACGTCTCCGGCAGCGCGGACTACCTGCTGCTGGTGGTGTCGCGGGACCTGGACGACTACGGCATCTTCATGCGCGATGTGCTGCGCACCTTGCCCGGCGTGACGGCCGTCGAGTCGATGCTGTCGCTGCGCGAGGTCAAGCGCAACGCGGGTTTGCCGTTGCTCTGAAGGCAGGCGGGGCGCCCTTCAGCCCTCGCTGTCCCCGCCGCGATGCCGGGCCGCCAGCGCTACTTCGCGCGCCACCGCGAAGCACAGCAGGGCCGCCGCCGTGGCCAGGATCGCCAGCGTGATCGCCAGTTGCCTCCCGTGCCACAGGCCGCCGAACCACTGCGAAAACTCGGCCGCCAGCACCGCTGCCTTGCCGCCGATGCGCTCGAGCTGGAAATCGTATTGCCGCTGCCAGCCCGGGCCGTACAGCAAGTCGGCGGAGGCCTCTTCGCGCGCGGCGTTCAGGTAGATCAGCGCAGCACCGATCCAGCCCGCGCCGAGGATGACGGCGCCCAGCAGGTAGAGCCGGGCCGGCAGGGTCAGGCGCTTGCGCGCGGGCGGCGGGGTTTCGGTCTCGTTCATTGGGGCGCGGGGTCGTGCCTGGATGTTCCAGGCATTGTAGGCAAAGTCCGCCTAAGCCTCCGCCCCCGCCTCCGTCCCGGCCGTGCGCCGGGGTAAATATCGCTGCCGGCGCGCCGATATAGGGAGTGGGCTAGCAAGGCTTGCGGGTGCGTTGCATCGGCGCGCTGCCGTTTTTCTAGCCAGAGCCAGACCGGCGCGCATGCTGCGACCTGGTCTGCCCCGAACAAGACAATTGGCAGGCACCCCTCCTTGCCCCATTCCATGGCTACTGACCCAGGCGATGCGAGCAACCGCTCGAAGCGCTTGCGCCGGCTTCTTCTCTTGCGCATCGTGCCGGCCCTGTTCGCGGCGCTGCTGTGCGTGCAGCCGCCCGGCGCCGCGGCCGATACGGCCCAGCCGCGCTCCGAGGCGGTGATGCGCACCGTGTACAGCCTGCTCGGCTATGCGCGCTGGCCCGTCGAACGCGAGGTGCTGCGCCTGTGCGTGGACAGCTCGGCGCGCTACGCCGGCAAGCTGTCCGACGGCGGCACGCTGGCCAGCGGGCGCCCGATACAGTCGCGGCGCATCGATGTCATGGCCGCGGGCTCGATGACAGGCTGCGACTCGGTCTACCTGGCCGCGATGACCGACGCCAGCCGCAAGAAGGTCGCGGCCGATCTGGGCGGGCGCCCCGTGCTGGTCATCACCGAAGAAGACTTCGAGTGCGAGGTCGGCAGCATGTTCTGCCTGAGCGTGGCGGACAACCGCGTCTCGTTCCGCGTCAACCTCGATTCCGTCGCGCGCAGCGGCATCCATATCCATCCCGGCGTGCTGCAGCTCGGGCGCCGGCGGGGGGCGGCGTCATGAGGCCGCGCTCCCGCCCCGGCGCGGCGGCCGCGCGCCCCACGCTCTACCACACGCTGCGCCGCATCCACCTGAGCGTGGCGCTGATCGCCGTCTGCACGGCGGGGCTCTCGCTCACGGCGCTCGGCCTGGCCGCACTGCGCGTCTACGCCGACCACAACCTGCACCTGATCGCACGCTCGCTCGCCTACACGCTGGAGGCCCCGGTGGTGTTCCGCGACCCGGCGGCGGCAAGCGAAGCGCTGGTGGCCATCGCCACCGCCGAGGTGGCGCAGGCCAGCGTCTACCACCGCGACAACCGGCTGCTGGCCGAATGGCATCACCCGGCCAACAAGCGCCTCGCCGGCCTGCAGCGCATGGCGAGCAGGCTGATGGCGCCAGGCCCGGTGGAACAGGTCATCCTGCACGAGACCCAGGTGGTAGGCACCGTGCGCCTGTCGGCCGATCCCGCCAAGCTGTTCCAGTTCGTGCTCAGCGGCCTGCTTGGCCTGCTGGCCTGCCTGTTGCTGACCGCGGTGAGCGCGCACTACATGTCGAGCCGCATGCTGGTGCATATCATCGAGCCGGTGCGCAACCTGATGCGCGTGGCCCACGCGGTGCGCTCCGGGCGCGCGTTCGACCAGCGCACGCCGCCGGCGCGCATTGCCGAGCTCAATGCGCTGGGCGAGGACTTCAACGGCCTGCTCGACGAGCTCGAAAGCTGGCAGGACCAGCTGCAGCACGAGAATCGCTCGCTGGCGCACCGCGCCAGCCACGACAGCCTGACAGGGCTGCTCAACCGCGGCGCGTTCGAGGATGCGCTGCACCGCGCCGTGCGCTTTGCCGCGATTTCCCGCTCGCACGTGGGCGTGCTCTACCTGGACAGCGATGCGTTCAAGGAGATCAATGACACCTTTGGCCATGCCGCCGGCGACGAAGTGCTGGCCGGCATCGCCCAGCGCATCCGTGCCTGCCTGCGCGAGGGCGACCTGGTCGCGCGGCTGGGTGGCGACGAGTTCGCGGTGCTGGTCACGCCCCTGCGCCGGCCCGCCGACATCGTCCAGGTGGCCGAGCACATCCTGCAGCGCATGAAGGATCCGGTCCGGCTCAGCGGCGGCACCAGCATCGAGGCCTCGCTCAGCATCGGCCTGTCGGTGTTCCCGCAGCATGGGCAGAGCGCCGCCGAGTTGCTGCACAAGGCCGACGAGGCGATGTACGAGGCCAAGCGCGGCCGCGGGCGACGCTGGCAGATCGCGGAGCCGGGACTGGTTGCCGGCGAGCCCGTCGCCGAGCCGCAATAGGCCAGTGCCGGGAGCAGGGTGCGCCGGCGCCGGCGCGAAAGCAGCGCCATGGGCGCCGTACAAATCGCAAAGAGGATAGGAGAAGCATCGTGTCATCGAACCTGTCGGGAAGCGCAAGGCGATGCCTGGCCGCCGTCCTGGCCGCCGCCACGCTGGCCCTGGGCGCCTGCCAGAGCACGAGCGGCGCCGGGCTCAGCGTTCCGCAGATCGAGACGCTCAAGGAACAAGGCTTCACGCAGACCGAGAGCGGCTGGGAGCTGAACCTGTCCGAGAAAGTGCTGTTCGGCCTGAACGAAGACACCATCGGCACCGACCACGAGGCGATCGTGCTGCGCATCGGCATGGCGTTGAAGAGCGCGGGCATCGGCCGTGTCCGGCTCGACGGCCACACCGACGACTCCGGCCCGGCCGACTACAACCAGCAACTCTCGGTGCGGCGCGCGCAGGCAGTGGCCAGGGTGCTGGCCGTGAATGCCTTCGCGGCGCAGGACATCGAGGTGCGCGGGCTGGGCAAGAGCCGCCCGGTGGCGGACAACCGCACCGCCGCGGGCCGCGCGGAGAACCGGCGGGTTGCCATCGTGGTGACGGTGGAGTAGGGGACGCGCCTTGCGTGAAGTTTGCGTGCAAGCCTGCCCGCTGATCCGGCGATTGCCCGCCGCGCATTGCGCCTAGACTGGCGGCTCCGCATCGACAACGCAGCAGCATRGACACACAACCGGCACCACATCCGGCCGGCCAGGGCGCCGCCCAGGCCGCCGCCCAGTTTGGCGCGCTGACCGCACGCCTGCAGCAAGGCGGCGTGCTGCCGCCGGACGATATTCGCCAATGGTGCCAGCTCGGCCTCGAACAGGGCTACGCCGCCGCCGTGCAGCAGGTCTGCCAGAACCTGCTGGCGGCGCCGCAGGCGCATCCGGCGCTCCTGCCGTACTGGTTGTTCTTCCTCGGCACCGCATTGCTGCATCAGCAGCGCATCGAAGAGGGCGTGCTGGTGGAGCGGCAGGCGCTCGAAGCCTTGTGCGCGGCGCCGCTGGTCCACAATCCGCAGCCCGCCATGCGCAAGCTTGCCGATCCGCAGGTACAGGCTCTGCTGTGGCAGGTGCTGGCGCAACTCGCGGGCAGCGGGGTGCGCGCCTTCGCGCATGCCGGCACCCTGCTCGGGCTGGTGCGCGAAGGCCGCCTGCTTCCGTTCGACAAGGACCTCGACCTGGGCCTGCTGGTGGCGGAACTGCCGGCCGCGCACGCCATCCTGAGCGCCCACGGCTGGCAGCGCCCGCAGCCTGTCTTCGCCATCGACAATATGGCGACCTACCATCATCCGCGCCTGGACGTGGTGCTGGACCTCTGCGGCCTGCAGCCGCAAGCGGATGGTGCCACGCTGCTGGGCGGCTTCTGGACCGGCGGCGGCACGCCCGCCAGCCACCAGCGCGTGACCCGCTTCCCCGGCCCGCTGCAACTTGAACAAGCCGGCAGCCCCGCCGGTCAGGTGTGGCAGCTGCAGGATCCGCATGGCTGGCTCGAGGCGGTCTATGGCAAGGCCTGGCGCGTGCCGGATCCGGCCTTCGACACCATCATCGGCGCGCATAACCTGCTTGGCTTCTCCGCCCTGACGCAGTGGTATGCCTACTCGCGCATCGCCAATGCCTGCCTGAACGGCTACTGGGAGAAGGCGCTGCGGCTCGTGCGGCTGGTGCTGGAGCGCCATACGCCGRAAGACAGGCTGCTGCTGCGCATCGGCGGGGTGCTCGAAGGCCGGCTGGCCGGGTTGCGCCCGCCAGCCTGAAGCGCCGCGCCCGCACCGCTACGCACCGTTAAGCGGCGCGCTCCAGGCTGGCCAGAATGCGCTCGCGCAGCGCCGTGGTCGAGACCTCGCTGGCGCGCGGCGTCCAGCTCAGCCCGATGCCGAGCGCCGCCAGCCGTGGCGCCAGCCGCTCCCAGCGCGCGCTGCCGCGCCAGTCCTCGCCGATGAAGACGTGATCGACTCCCAGGTCCGCCACCCAGCGCACCGCGCCTTCGGTGTCATCCAGCCCGCCCGGCTGGAGCAAGGCCTCGTCCACCCACCCCAGCCCCCGCACGATTTCCAGCCGCTCGGCCTCCGGCACGGCCGGCGTGCGCCCCTTCCTGGCCAGCACGGTGGCATCGCGCGTGACCACCGTCACCAGCGTGGCGCAGCGCGCGCGGATGTATTGCAGGTAGCGCAGGTGGCCGACATGGAAGAGATCGAACACGCCCACGGCCAGGCCGCGGGCCGGGAGCGCGTAGAGAGGCAGGGTGGTTGCGCCGTGCGTGTGTGGCAGGTTGTCGGTCATGGGTGAACGCTGTCGGGGATGGCTTGCCGGCGGGGACCGCACGGCGGGATCGCCCGCGATGATAGTGCGGTGGGGCGCAGGGCAATCGAGGGAATAAGGGGGGGATTGGGGGCGGCGTGTCCCGCCTCTACGCGGAATGCCCTTTCAGCGGCAGTGCCACCACCGCTTCGAGACCGCCGYCGTCGCGCGCGCGGAACCGCAGCGAGCCGCCATGCAGGCGCGCGATGCGTTCGACGATCGCGAGTCCGAGCCCGRTGCCGCCCGAATGGCCGCGCGCGTTCCTGCCGCGGCTGAACGGCGCCTTGAGCTGTTCCAGTTCCTCCGCGCCGATGCCGTTGCCCCGGTCGCACACGGCGACGTACGCCGTATCGCCTTCGGCCCAGGTGCGCACGGCAAAACCCGCCCGTCCGTAGACGACCGCGTTCTGCATCAGGTTCATCAGCAGGCGCATCAGGCTTACCGGCCTGAACGGGAACACCGGCATGCCGCCGAGCGACAGCTCGAACTCGTGCCCGAGCCCCGCGAAATCCGCCGCGAGCTGGCTGATGAGCGCATCGACATCGCCGGGCTGCGGGACCTCGCGCTCGCCGCTGCCCGCGTAGTCCATGAACTGCTGGAGGATGGTGTCGATCTGGTCGAGATAGCCCTCCACCGATGCCACGAAGGTGTCGTCGGCGCCGCGCGGGATCGCCATCGCCATGGCGAGGCGCAGCTTGGTCAGCGGCGTGCGGATGTCGTGCGACACGCCGGCCAGCATCAGCGTGCGGGTCGCTTCGGCCTGTTGCAAGGCCTGCGTCATCTGGTTGAACGCGCCGCTCACCTGGGCGATCTCGGTCGGCCCGTCCGTGGGCAGCGGCACCGGGGCTTCGCCGGCGCTGACGTGGCGCGCCGCCCGTGCCAGGTCCTGCAGCGGACGGTTGATGTGCAGCTGGATCAGGTAGCCCGTGAGTGCCGCGAGCAACGCAAAGGCCGCCGACAGCGCGAGCGCGGCGGCGATGCCGCTCGCGCGCGCGTCTTCGGTCATCGGCAAGGCGATCCAGCTGGGCGCGCCGGCCACATGCACGCGGATCCATAGCCGCTCCGCGTCCCCCTCGCCGGTCTGCCATCGTACCGGCATGTCCGGCGGCAGATAGCGCTGCAATGCTTCCATGAAGACATCGCGCTGGTACGTACGAAAAATGCGGACCGGACTGGGCGGCGGCTCGAGTGCGACTTGCCCGGGCGGCTGCGCCATGGCGCCAAGCCGCGCGGCCGCCGCGCGGCCCTCGTCGGCCGGCATGGCGGCAAGCACGCCATCGAGCGTCTTCACGTAGTTGGAAAAGATGACCGCCGCGCGTTCGATGTGCGGGCGCTGCACGAAATGCAGCAAGACAGTGAGCGAGCAGACCTGGGTGAGCGCAACGAGCGCCACCAGCAAGGCGATGTTGCGCGCGAGCAGCGAACGGGGCAGCGCGAGCCGCATCACGACTCGATGCCGGCGATCAGCATATAGCCTACGCCCCACACGGTCTTGATGAAACGCGGCTTCGAAGGATCTTCTTCGAGGATCTGGCGCAGCCGCAGGATCTGCACGTCGATGCTGCGGTCGAGCGCGTCGTGGTCGCGGCCGCGGGCGCGCGCGAGCAGGTTCTCGCGGCTCACCGGCCGGTTCGGCGACGACCCCAGGGCGTGCAACAGCAGCATCTGCGCGGAATGCACCTCGACCGGTTCGCCGCGCAGCATCAGCGTCTGCTTGCCGACGTCGAACTGGAATTCGCCGAAGCGCAGGGTCTGCGAGGTCACGGTCGGCTCGCCGGCCGCCATTCTCTGCCTGCGCAGCAGCGCACGGATGCGCGCGACCAGCTCGTCCGGCACGAACGGCTTGGCGAGGTAGTCGTCGGCGCCGGTCTCCAGCCCGGCCACCCGGTCGACCGGATCGCCCTTGGCGGTCAGCATCAGGATCGGCAGTGTCTGTCCTTCGGCGCGTAGCCGGCGGCAGATGGTCAGGCCGTCTTCCGGCTCCATCATCAGGTCCAGCACGAGCAGGTCGTACGGCTCGCGCTGCAGGTAGCGGTCGAGGCGCTTGCCGTCGGCGACCACGCGCACCTGGAAGCCGTGCCCGGTCAGGAACCGTTGCAGCATATTGCGCAACTCGGCTTCATCATCGAGCACGATGATCCTGTTCGACTGCTCCATGGTGCGTCTCCGGCGATGATCGGGGAATCAGCGGGCCATCGATTTCTGTCTCATGAATTCCTCGATCTGCGCCAACGTGACGTAGCCGGCGCGCTGCGTGTCGATTTCGTCGAAGCGGCTGGCGACCATCGGCATGCCGGCCGCCGCCTGGTCCCGGGTCAGCTTGCCGTCGTGCGTCGTGTTGGCGCTGGCGAAGCGCGCCTGCAATTGCTGCATCGCACGCTCGATCCGGGCACCGCCACCCGCGGGCGGCGCGGCGACCTGAGCGGACGCGCCTGCAGAAACAATACACAAGATAAGAACTGCGATCATCTTCTTCATGATGGACTCCGTGGTGTAGCCGACACTCGGTGCCGGCCTGGTGATGGATGCCGAAGGGTTGAAAGGGCTGGAAAGACCGGAAGGACCGGAAGGACCGGAAGGACCGGATACCGGGTGGATGATGGTGCCGTTACGCCCAGTGCGCGGGTACCAGGACGCCGCCAGCCCAGTGCGCCGGTACCCATACCGCCGCACGCGGCGCCCGCGCGAAATAGACCGCGCGCGGCGCGACATAGACGACCCTCGGCGGCGGCGGTGCGACGTACACGACCTTGGGCGGCGGGGGCGCGACATACACCACCTTGGGCGCCGGCGCGACGTAGACCGGCTGCGGGGGCGGCGGCGGCACATAGGCC